>JAEYUU010000125.1 GCA_023429545.1 Verrucomicrobiota bacterium | reverse complement strand
TTATCCGCCTCGCGACCACCTAGATGACCGCCTCCGGGCGCGTCACCATTCCACGCGAGTTCCGCGAAGCCATGCACGTCATCGTGGTGGAGGATGATGAGATGCCCGCGAACATGCGCATCCTGCTGGTGGAGGATCATGAACCCACGCGTGTGGCGCTCGCGCAACTCCTCAAGCGGCGCAAGCATCAGGTCACCACGGCGGGCACCGTGGCGGAGGCGCTCGCCGCCGCGGAGAGTAACACATTTGATCTGGTCATGTCCGACATCGGTCTCCCCGACGGCAACGGGAACGATCTCATGCGTGAACTCCGCAGCAGGTACAAGCTGCGCGGCATCGCCCTCACTGGCTACGGCATGAGTGAAGACATCGCCCGCACCCAAGCTGCCGGCTTCATGGCGCACCTGACGAAACCCATCAGCGTGCAGTCACTGGATCAGGCCCTGCTCATGGCACAGGACAGGATTGCGTAGGAACATCACCACTGCTCGTCGTCATCCCATGAAACTCGCCGCCACATTCGCTTTTCTCTTTCTGCTCTTCTGGGTGATCGCGCTACCCTTCCATTGGAAGATCGGGAATCTTTCAACGGCCGAAATGGTGGTCGCAGAGTTGTGCATGCTCGCATGTCTGGCAGCATTGGGGTGGTGGATTCGTCGCGCGTTCAGGCAGTCGAGGAAATAATTCAGTCCTGGCCAGCGGCGGAGACCGGAGGCGGAGGCGGGCCGGAGGAAGTGGACATGGTGGGCGTATTCCCGGCCCGTCTCGCGTTTCCCGCCGATTCCAGCTGATCGAGATCTTTCTCCAGCGCTTCACGATCCCGCTTCTCCGTGGTCAGCGAGGCCTGGGCACGGGCCTCCTGCAGGTGCTTCTGAAACGATTGCGAATCCTTGACGAGCATGGACGCGCGGGCGCGCGCCTCGTGCGCATAGCCAAGATAGAAAGGCGGTTCCTGTGCGCTGACGGCGAGGCAGAGATTGGCAAAAATTTGCGCACTGATTCCGTCTTTGCACTCGGCATAGGTGCGTGAAAGCAGCCAGTACGCGATGGAGAGTTGACGCGTCTGGCAATCCTCCCGCTGCCTCCAGTGGGCGAGAGATGCATGGGCGTATGCCAGCATCTTCGCATCCTCCTCCGGGCCGCGCTGCGCTTTGTCCAGAAGTTCCCAGGCGCGGTTGAAACTGTCGGCGGAGAGTCTCTTGTGATCCGCATCCGGATCAGATTCATAAGCCTCGGGGTAGGGTTTGCCAAAGTTTGCGAGCAGGCGGTCCAGCGCGATAACATTGGGATGGTTGTAAGGCGAGCGGCTGGCGAGCTCTTCGTAGACGGACAACATCGACTGGCGTTCCCCAAGCAGGAAGAACGTGGTGCCATCCACATAGGCATTCCACATCATGCTGTCCGCACTGGGTGATGGCCCCTGATGGTGTGCTTTTTGCAGATGTCCCAGCGCCTTCTCCTTGTCTCCCGAAGAGGCATGACACTGCGCCGCGTGGAAGTGGACATTGGCACCGTTGATCTGCTGCTCCGCTTCGTCCAGTTCGGGATGCAGTGCGAGATAGCGCTCGATGAGCTCCGCTGCCTCGCGGAAGCGCCGCACTTCCGAGAGCTGCCGCCAGTACTGGCCGGGTGTTTGATCAAAGGTGTGCCAGGAGAGGGATTGCAGTGCTGTATCTGATGTATCCTGCATGGGTGGGTCATTGTTGCCGGCGGAGTTGCCAGGACGTTGGGAGGGCATGCCAGGCGGTGAACCACCCGGCATTGTCGAAGGCCTGGGATCTTGCACCGGCGTTTCCCCCGGACTGCGCAGCACGCGCGCCATCAGGGTGCAGGTCCAGCCGTCGCGGTGTGTGATCCTGGCGAAGAGGGGCACCCCGCCGCTGGGCAGCATGCGCGGCTTCATCCACTCATTCTCAAGCTCGCGCACTGCGCCCTGCATGTCCGCATTGGAAAACTCCGCGGGCAGCGTCCACATGAGTGTGTGCGGCCCCTCTGGTCCAACCCAGTGCGACAGCTTCCAGCCGGGTGTACCCACGGCGACGGGCCCTTTTCCATCCGGCGAAAGATTGATGTCTTGAGCCGTTTCCAGTCCCAGGCCGGAGTTGTCGGTGCGGGTGAAGTGGAGCTGGATGTGCCTTGTACCGGGCAGATACTCCACGGAAGTGCCGCGGAAGAGGATGCCATCATACGAAGCCGATGAGGAGGGCACCTGCACCTCCACCGGAATTGGAGGGAGCGGCAGGCCAGTTGCCTTGAATCGTATCTCACCCTGATATTCTCCATGTGCGGGGGTATGGGTTTCAAATAGCACGGCACCCACTTCGTGACCGGGTGCAAGAGAAAGGATGCCCACGGGGCGGAGATTCCGGCTGGCTTCCTCCGCCATGGCCACGTCAGGAAATGCAAAGGCCATACGCCACTCATTGCTTCCAGCATACAGCAGTTTCACCGGCTGCTCATGGTTCGGGAGACCAGGCCGGGCGGTGGGTTCGTGATGCGACCGTGAAGCGAGTGCGGAAGCGTCGCTGTTGAGGCGCGTTCCGTGAAGGAGTACACGCCCCTCCACGTCGCCGCCCTTCACCAGGGCGGTCAGCGTCACCAGCAGCACATTGCCACGCACGGTGTGGTTGTAGGCGAAGGGCAGCTCCACTTCCACGGCCGGTTGAACGAGGCGGGATCTGATGGAAAAAATCTGACTGAGCATCATCGCCACAGCCCCCAGCACCAGCAGCGTTGCGGCACTCGGGAGGACGCTGGAACGGGGCGTTCCTCTGGATGGCTGGCGCCGGAACATGGCCAGCGACATGACAAGGCAGATAGCCGAGACCGCAATCAATGCGGTGAACCGCGGATGGACAGGAGAGATTGAAGGGGAGATCAGGTGCGCAAGTTCACGATTCGTCTGGGTCACCAATTGCTCCTGCCTCGCCACCGATCTACCGGCATCTTCCGCCTTGCGGGAGAGAAGGGACGTCTCCTGCGCATCCTGGGCACGGTCATGCTCCTGCAGCGCTTTGCGATGGTCGGTCTGGGCCTCGGCGAGATTAGACCGCTCAATCGCGCTACGCCGCTCCAGCACCGCGCGCTTCTGCTGGTACACCACCTGGGCACGTGTGTGGGAAAGGAAGTGGAACAGCAACCCCAACACCGGAAGAGCCACCGCAGCCACAAGCAGCAGGATGCCCAAGGCAATTCGCCCCGCATTGCGACCCGTGCGCGCGGGATGACCTTCCGGCCCCATGCCAGTGACATGCCAGAGATGGCCGGAAGCCACCGGCAGGAGCACGGCGCCCAGCCACATGATGGGCACGATGAACGCCTCCGAAGGCGCGGGATTCCAGCGAAAGCCTTCATCCGCCGCGGCGAAGATGAAGAAGATGCCGAACCCGATGACCGGCATGGAGATGACCCAGCCAGCGATGGAGGTGATGCGGAGCCATCGCCGCTGGTCCTCCTCCGGGAGCTTCCGGCGTGACAGAAGGTAGTGGGCCACCACGCTGGATACACCCCATGTCACCAGAAACACCGCGATCAGGGACCTATCCCGTACATGACCTGCCAACAGGGCGCCCAGCAGCGCGAGGAGAAAAGGGGCCACGTACGCCGTGACGAAACCTGCCGCAGCCGCGGTGGGTCCACACGCCCGCGCATAAGGCACTGCCACCACCTGCGAGGGAGACGTTCCGGCCAGTTCCTGGGCCACGCCCCGGAAAAATACAAAGGACAGGAAGAAGGCCGTGAACACCGCATTGAAAAGCGGATTGGGGGCGTCATGGAGCACCAGCATCATGAGCGCGCTCATGTGCCCGGACAGGGTGACCACCGTGGCCAGAAAGGCCAGCAGCAGAATCAACATGCGTCCCCAGTGAATGCGGACAGCCACAGCCTCGCTGCGATCCGCCAGCGACATCGCGAATATACGCTGGCCATCGGGCAGTCGGCCCCCGGCTCGCTGCTCCGCCGCGAAAAAACACCAGAACGCCACCCAAATGCCAGCAGCCACCAACCCCAGTGCATACGAGATTGTGAGCGGACGAAATGAGCGCTCGAGTTGCCGCACGGCCCCACTTGTGGAACCCGCCACGGGAGAGTGAGCGGCGTGGCCCGGCAAAAAGGAGCCATGGTCGCGCTGTTCCATCTCAACAAACCAGGGATCAGGAAGCCCAAACATGCTGGACCTTTGCCTGAGTCCGTCTTCCGGACGCAAGCTCATCTCCTCCACTGGAATCATGAAGAGGGCTGCAGCCAGCATGCCGGCAATCATCAGACACCAGAAAAGCGTGCGCCGACTCCCGGGGGGCCACGCCACGAATCGCTGCATCCACGGGCGAAATGGTGGAGGCTCCGGCACAGGGGGCACGTCCGGCGGTGGTGTTGGTGGCAGCGGAGGCGGCGAGGTCACTGCTTCGACGCGTGTGCGCAGTTCCGCCGCGGTCTGCCAGCGCATCTCGGGCTTCTTCTCCAGGGCGCGCAGCACAATCTCATCCACGCGCACATCGATGTGCAGGTTCTTGAGCCGCGAAGTGGTGGTCTCAAGCTGGCGCGCCGGGAGCTCACCGGTAAGCATTTCGTAAAACACCACGCCGAGTGAGTAGATGTCCGCCCGGCTGTCCACACGTTCCGGCGTGCTCGCTTGCTCTGGTGCCATATAGGCCGGCGTGCCCAGGGCTGTCTCAGGCTGGGTGACACCCAGGGGTGCAGGCACGGTTTCCACCGGTGTACCCCCCATGGTGTGAGATGGTGTCCCATTTCCCAGCATCTTCGCGATGCCGAAATCCGCAATCTTCACCTGACCGCGCTTGTCCAGCAGGAGGTTCTCCGGCTTGATGTCGCGGTGCACGATGCCGCGCTCGTGGGCGAACTGCAGCGCATCGCACAGCGGCGGCACGATGGCCAGCGCTTCTTCCGCGGTGAGCTTCCGCTGATCCAGCAGGTGGCGGAGGTTTACACCATTCACATATTCCATCAGAAGATAATAGAAACCATCACCAGCGCCGCCAGCCTGATTGGTGATGCCAAAGTCATAGATGGTGACAATGTGTGGATGGCTCAGCACTGCGAGCGCCTGCGCTTCCCGCGTGAAACGTTCCGCAAAGGCAGCATCCTTTTCGCGTTCCGGAGCCAGAAGCTTGAGTGCCACAAGACGATTCAGCGATTTTTGCCGGGCCTTGTACACCACGCCCATGCCACCGCGGCCCAGGCACTCCAGGATCTCGAGCTGCGGAAAGTGCGGTGCCAATTCAGCCGGGGTGAGTGGCGGCGCGGGCGGTTGCGGGGCCTCAGCCGGTTGCGTGGGTGAAGCAGATGAAGGCTCCAGTGTGAGATTGAGCAGCAGGCAGGCCGGGCACTGGCCCTCCGGCGCATCCGCGGGCAGCACCGCCCCGCAGTGGGGACACGTGCGGGAAGGTCCGGGTGATGATGCTGGCTGGTCGCTGGCAGGAGTGTTCATCACTGAGTCACTTAAACATGGCGGCGCGGATGTTGGGAGGTTTTTGGTATTTGTGATTGGAGATGGATGATTTTTGAGTGAGGCGAGGGGCAGGACACCCAAGGCGGGCGGTAGTTTGTCTGAACGCTAATGAACGCTAATTTCGCCGATCTTGAGGCCCCTGGTGACATGGAATGACGAGGGCGTAGTGCCAGCTATTTTGTTCGCTCCGGACTTCCATCTTCTAACAACCCTCGGTGAGTGCTTAATTCATGCGGCAGCCGCTCTCATTGCCGTCCCCATGCCCCCCTCCCCCCACTTCCTCACCACCCGCTGGTCCCTGGTTGACGC
>JAEYUU010000076.1 GCA_023429545.1 Verrucomicrobiota bacterium | reverse complement strand
GTGCGGACCACCATGCACTACTTCATCCCGCTGATCTTGCATCCCACGGCTTCGGTCTTTGCCTGGGCCACGGGCTTGCCGCTTTGAATGGCATCGAGCGCATCACGCAGATCCCTGGTGGTGGCCTGGCGCTGGCGCTTCGTGGGGCCAAGGTAGAGGTCGTTGATGAGGCCCTGGTAGAGGGTGGTCTTGCTGTCTGCCGAGAGCACAACCACTTCGGGCGTGATCTTTGCCTGGGTGAGCTTCGCCAGCTTCTGCTCCTTGTCGATTAGCACCGTGGCTTTGATCTCGTTCATCTCGGTGTGCTGGAGCACATCCGTGAGTTTCACATCCGGGTCCGCGTGCACGAGGTAGAACGCGAACTTGCCACTGTAGTCCGCCACGATGCGGTTCAGCTCAGGCACAAACGTGTTCGAGGTGGGGCAGTACGGCGAAACAAAACAAAGCACCACGGCCTTCTTCTCTGTGGATACCGCAAGCGGAAGGTGTTCCCTGCCATCGGCGCCGGGGAATTTGAATGGTTCGGGAGTTTGAGCGTGCGTCAGAGAGGCGGCGCCGAGCAGCAGCAAAAGGAGAATAGGGAAGGAGTTCTGAAAAGGGTGTGGCATGGCGAAGGAAGATAACAACGGCAGCCAGAGCACATGCTTGCTTCCCTTTCCATCTTCGTATGTGGTAGGCTGCCTCCGTCGCCATGTCCGAGCGCGTTCCCACCGCATTTGAAACCCGAGTGTACGATCTCATTCTGACCATCCCGAAGGGGAAGGTGAGCACGTATGCACTGGTGGCCAAGGAACTCGGCTGCGGATCGAATCAGGCGGTGGGACAGGCCTTGCGGAGGAATCCCTTCGCGCCGCGGGTGCCGTGCCATCGCGTGGTGAGCGCGACGTTGTCCCTCGGTGGGTTCAACGGCCATCGCGATGGCGATGAACTGGCGCGAAAACGCCGCATGCTGGAAGAGGAAGGGGTGAAATTCGACGCGCAGGGCCGCGTGCATCCCTCATGCGTGCATCAGTTTGAACCCAACGGACCTCGAGAGTCTTTTCGCGAGCTGCTTTGACCGATTACAGGCTCGGGAAACGCTCAGCTCAGCTTCTTGAAAAGCTCCGGCTGCTTCGCCGCGTCGCGCGGCACGCGGGTTCCCAGCGAGTTTACTTCGCTGATGAAGTCCGTCACATCCTGGAACTCACGGTAGATGCTGGCGTAGCGCACATAGGCCACGTGATCGATTTTCTCGAGGTATTGCATCACCTTGGCCCCGATGGTGCGGGAAGGGACCTCGCGCTGGCTGGCAGCTTCTACTTCCGTGAGGATGGCGTCTGCTGCAGTCTCAAGAGTGTCCACACTGACCGGGCGCTTGCCGCACGCCTTCTTCATGCTGTCGATCAGCTTTTCGCGGCTCCAGGGTTCGCGTTTCTGGTCGCGCTTCACCACGGTGAGATCCTCATACTCCACCTGCTCATAGGTGGTGAAACGATGCCCGCAGGTCAGGCACTCGCGCCTGCGGCGAATCGATGCCCCATCCTTCGCCTCACGTGAGTCGATGACCTTGTCTTCGGGAGTACCACACTTCGGGCAGCGCATAGGAGCACAGGCACATGAATACGGCTTCAAGTGTGTCCAGTCTGACACACAGCGCAAATGGATTCGTGAGATCCATTTTCAAGTTGCCTGGGTTCCACCGGTGAGACGTTCCGCGAATCGCGTGAACAGGGTGTCAAGTTCCTGACGCCGAGCCAGAGCCTCCACCCACGCTGAGGGCACCTGATCCATGCCGAAACGCAACCCTGCCAGCGTGCCGGTGACACACCCGGTGGTGTCCGTGTCTTCACCCAGATTCACGGCGGCCATCACCGTGCTTGGGAAATCTTCACCCCGCAGCAGGCACCACACAGAGGCCTCCATCGTGTGGATGCAGTAGCCACTGCTGCGAATGTCCGCCTCGCCCAGAGTGGGCAGCACATCCGGCGAGAGCCGGTGCAGGTGCGGCCAGTTGAGCTCGAAGTCCTCGTGAAATTTGTATTCCTGCTCCGCCTGCTGCCATGCCTGCTTGAGCGCGTCCAAAGGGGCTGCTCCCTCCAGCAGTGCCCATGCCAGCAGGCTGTAGAAGCCGCACACCATCTGCGCGCGCGGATGCCCATGCGTGATGCGCGAGACGCGGTGCACCAGACCAAGCGCTTCCTCCGTGGCGCCGCTTTGCGACCACAGGGATACTGGCAGCATGCGCATGAGCGAGCCGTTTCCATTGTCATATTCCTGCCTGCCGCCGCAGAGTTCGGGTTTGCGACCCTCCGCGAAGCGCGCCAGCGCCTGCCGGGTGGCGATGCCGATATCAAACACCTGGCCATGTGCGGTCCAGTAACCCTCCACCAGCCAGCGGCGGAAGCGCTCTGCCATGTCCTCCGTGTCCACGCCATCACAGTCCAGCAGGGATTCGAGCGTGCACAGGGTGAGGGAGGTGTCATCGGACCATGTGCCGGCGGGCTGCTTGTGCGTGCCTTCGCCACGCATGCCGGTCACCGGAGCCGCGGCGAGATCCTTCCGCGAGAGGAATTCCACCGGCACGCCGAGCGCGTCGCCGACTGCCGCGCCCCACAGTGAGGCTATGATTTGGCTTTTCAATCGGCCATCCGTCACCATCATCCACCCATGATGGCTCCAAGCTGCCAGTTTGCCAGTGACAACACCGCAGGAATTTGCCCCGAGGCGTGGGAGGCGCTGCAGGAGGCCAATGCCGGACACCAGCCCAGCTACGGGGACGACCACTACACCCGCGAGGCGTGCGACTCTTTCCGTGATCTCTTTGAGACGGATTGTGATGTGTACTTCGTCTTCACCGGCACGGCGGCGAATTCACTGGCCCTCTCCGCCCTGTGCCACAGCTACCACAGCGTGATTACGCACACGGTCTCTCATGTGGAGACGGATGAATGCGGCGCGCCGGAGTTCTTTTCCAATGGGTCAAAGCTCCTGCTCGCCCGCGGTGAGCACGCCAAATGTGATCCCGCGGACGTCGCGCGGCTCATCCGGCATCGCAATGACCTGCACTTCCCCAAGCCGCGCGCGCTCAGTGTGAGCCAGAGCACCGAGTTCGGCACGGTGTACCGTCCGGAGGAACTGAAGGAGCTGTGGGGCGTGTGCCGCAGTCATGGGGTCTCCATCCACATGGATGGCGCGCGCTTCGCCAATGCCATGGCCACGCTGCGCTGCTCGCCGGCGGACACCACGTGGCGCGCGGGGGTGGATGTGCTGTGCTTTGGCGGGACGAAGAACGGCATGGCGATGACGGAGGCAGTCGTCTTCTTCGACAAGGAGCGGAGCCGTGAGTTTGCCTGGCGTTGCAAACAAGCGGGCCAGCTCGCGAGCAAGATGCGTTTCATCTCCGCGCAGTGGCGCCGCCTTCTGAAGGATGGCGCCTGGCTGCGCTATGCCACGCAGGCGAATGCCCACGCGCAGACGCTGGCGGCAGGACTGCGGGAGATTGAGGGCGTGGAGATCCTGCATGCCGTGGAGGCGAACGCGGTCTTTGCAAAACTCTCCCCCGAGGTGGATGCGCGGATGAAAGCGGCCGGATGGAAGTACTACAGCTTCATCGGAGGCGGCGCGCGCTTCATGTGCTCGTGGAAGACG
>JAEYUU010000065.1 GCA_023429545.1 Verrucomicrobiota bacterium | reverse complement strand
CCGCCATACGCCATAGGCTCCGGTCTCGTGGGCTCGGAGATGTTTAAAAGAGACAGGGACATCACACGCCGGTTCATTGACTAGCCGATTCTTTCATTTCACTGCAACCCAACCCCCGACAGAAAGCACTGCTTCCTTCATCGCCAAATTGTTTCATGAGCAAAGCCCCCGTCAGTTCCCATTACATGCCCGCCGAATGGTCCCCGCAAGAGGCCGTGTGGCTTTCCTGGCCGTGCAATCCCGACAGCGCCCCGCGCACGCATGAAGTGCTGCAGGACAAGTTCGGTGAAATCGCCGCGGACATCTCGCGCTTTGAGAAGGTGCGCATCAATGCACCGGCCATCGCGCACCACAGCATCCGGCTGCACATTGCGGATCACGAGGGGGACTTGAGCATGGTGGAGTTGTTTGACCATCCCACGAACGACGTGTGGTGCCGCGATCATGGTCCCATCTTTGTGAAGGACCGCGCCACGGGTGCGCTGACCGTCACCGACTGGGGCTTCAACGCCTGGGGTGGCAAGTTCCCACCCTTCGACCTGGACAACCAGGTTCCCGCGCGCGTGGCGGAGGCGTTCAAGTTGCCTCGCGTTGCCTCGGACATGATTCTTGAAGGCGGCTCCATCGAAGTGAATGGCGCCGGCGTGCTCATCACCACGGAAGCCGTGCTGCTGAACAAGAACCGCAATCCCGATTGGTCCAGGAAGCAGATCGAGGAGGAGATTAAGAAAAACCTGGGTGTCACCAGCATTTTCTGGCTGGGTAAGGGCATCGAGGGTGACGATACGGATGGCCACATTGACGACATCACGCGCTTCATCCGCGAGGACGCCGTGCTGACGGTGGTGGAAAAGCGTGACTCGGATCCGAACTACAAGGTTCTGGAGGAGAATCGCGAGCGCCTTCAGGACCTGCGCACCACTGATGGGAGCCGCGTGGAGGTGCTTACCCTGGAAATGCCCGAGCCGCTGCGCCCCAAGAAGGGCTGGCGTCTGGAGCGCCTCCCCGCGAGCTACGCGAATTTCCTCATCATCAATGGCGCGGTCCTGGCGCCCATCTTTGGCCAGAAGCGGAATGACAACCGGGCCCTGGGAGTGCTGCGAGACTGTTTCCCAGGCCGCGAGGTGATTGGCATCCTGGCGAGTGATCTTGTGTTCGAAGGCGGGGCGATCCATTGTATCTCCCAGCAGCAGCCCACGGCAAAGCCCTGAGGCGGCTGCACTAACCGAGAACCAAGGAGACACGACACATCGCATGGGCGCACAATGGAAACAGAAATGGCGTGAGCTGGCGGCTGACCAGAAGGGCAAGATCGTCGGCAAGCTGACTCGTGAAATCCAGGTGGCCACCAAACTGGGTGGCCCCAATCCCGAGTTCAACGCGCGTCTTGCCGCCGCCATCGCCGTGGCCAAGAAGCAGAGCGTCACGCGCGACACCATTGAGCGTGCCATCGCCAAGGGCTCCGGCACCGGCGCAGATGCGGTGCAGTACCACACGGTGGTGTATGAGGGATTCGCGCCCCACCGCGTGCCGGTGATCGTGGAATGCCTGACGGACAACAACAACCGCACCTCCACGGAGATTAAGATGCTCTTCAAGGCGGGCAACCTGGGCACCCCGGGGTCTGTCGGGTGGATGTTCGAGCACTGCGGCCTGGTGGAGGCGCATCACCCGGACACCTCCGTCGACATTGAAACCGCCGCGCTCGAAGCGGATGCGGACAATGTGGAGCCTCTGGAACTGGACGACGAGGAGTTGGCACACCATATCGGCGCACGCTTCTTTTGCCCCACGACTAAGCTGGATTCCGTGACGAAGGCGCTCAAGGCCGCGGGCTGGGTTGTAACGACCTCAGAGCTACACTACCACCCCAAGGAGTGCCCCCCGCTCACGGATGCGCAGCGCGAAGAGGTGACAAGCTTCCTGCAGTCACTCGACGGTCACGCGGATGTGCACCGTGTGTACGCGGCCATCGCTTAAGGAGCCAGCACCTTGGTTGGCAATGGGAAACCGTCTCAGTTCCCCATGCGTGTCAGGATGGCCTTGTCCACGCGCATGAGTTCATCCCCCAGCGCGATCTGCTTGGGCCGGACCCAGAGGCGGTAATGACCCGCCTTGGGAATGCGGGCCTTGCCCAGGGAAACCGTCTTCGGCTGCGGGGTGAGGTCCACCTGGCGGGAGAAGAGCTTGCTGCCGAAGGTGGCCGTATAGAGACCGGGTTTGGTTCCGGAATAGGCGTGGCTCAACTGCACCTCGTACTCGCCCGGTTGGTCCACCTTCACCAGCCAGCTCACCTGGTCGGCGAGGCCGAACCAGTTGGTGATCGCGCCATTCCGTACGACCAGCGGTCCTGGGGTGAGCACTGCCTTTTCAGCGGACAGCTCCGTGGTGTCGCCGGTGACAGGCACTTCTTTTTCCAGAAGGGCGTTGATTCTCTTCACTGCCGCATCCGCCTGGGGCCTGCTGCGTGGCTCGGTGGTGGGAAGTTGCTGGAAGAAGTCACGCGCTTCTGGGGAGGCGACGCGCTCCAGCGCGTTCAAGATGGCGGCAAGCTCCCGCGCATCCTTGGTGTTGCCGCGCGCGGTGATTAGAGCTTGGGCAATATCCTCCTGGGGCGTTTCGCCAGATAGCGCAGCCAGATTGCCGAGGCTGTTGATGGCATTGGTGCGGATGTAGGAATCCGTCGCCTTGGGAATGAACTCCTCCAGTGCCGGGATCGGTTCCGCATTGGGCCAGTCACCCAGGGCGATGGCGGCGTTGTTGCGAATCTGAGGATTGCTGTTCCCCAGCGCATCCGTCATGTCCTTGAGCGCATCCCGGCTTCCCAGCCTGCAGAGCACACGGATGAAGGTGGAGCGCACGTCATCGGTGCCGGAATTGCTCCGGTACGCCTGGAGGAACGGCAGGCTGGCGCTGTCGGCATTCGGCTCCTGGCTGGCCACGGACACCATGGCGTTTTCGGCTGCCTTGAGTTCGTTCCCGTCTCCGGGTATCAGGTTGGCCAGCATGTCCGGGATGTTCGCCGGTCCTGCGGTGCGGCTCAGCGCCTGCCAGAAGGCAATTCGGGCTTCGCGATCCTGTACCTTGCTGAACACTTTCAGCAGTGACTCCACCGCCTCGGTGGCGCCGCGGGCCGCGATGGCTCCCGCGAGGTTTTTCCTCGCATGGTCGGATTTCGCCGCCAGAACATAGCGGGACATGAGGATGTTCGCGCTGTCGCCAGCATCAATTTTCTGAAGCGTGATACCCGCCTGCTCGCTGTTGTCTTTCTGCTCCAGAAAATCAAGCAGCAGGTTCACATCAGTCACTGAGCCCTGCGGCCTCCCATTCTGCGCAGCCACAACGAGAGCGTCGAATCGGCTCTCGGCGCGTGCGCGTGAGATGAACTGGAAGGCAAAGAACGCCACGACCAGCGTGGCGAGGCCAATCGGTGTCCAGAGAGTGAGCCATTTTGGCAGCGGGGCCTTGTGCCGGAGGTGTTCCGGCGCCATCGCCGCGGCGATGTTCACCGGGCGGATCATCGGCTTGGGCGCGGGTCGGGCTCCCACGGTGCCGGAGGGGGTCCTCGCCACGGGCCGAGTGGGGCGTGGAGCCGTGGGGCGGATGGGGCCTGATGGACCGCCTGGCCGTACATAGCGGGGAATTTCCTGCGATGGGGAGTGATCCTGAACATTGTCCTCCGGCAGCGCGGTAGCGATGTACTCCTCGTCCTCGGGGTTGGCGATGGCCACGGTGCCATCATCTGTGAAAGGCTGCTCGGGCTGGAGATTCGGCACCTGTTCTGCCTGGAACCATTCGAATGCCTGGCTGGCAGTCACAGGTCGCGCATTGGGATCGCGCATCATGAGCCACTCCACCCACGCGGTGAGCGCCCGGGGCAGATCAGGGCGGATCTGCTCCAGCGGTACGCGGCTGTGGTACAGATGACTGGCCATCACCTCGGGCGCGGTCTCCCCCTGAAAGGGATACTGCTGCGTGAGGGCGAAGTAGTACACGCAGCCCAGAGAGTACAGGTCCGTGCGTGCATCCACCGGGGAGCGCTCGAACTGCTCGGGCGCCATGAAGAAGATGCTGCCCAGGATGGAGCCATCCGCATCCACTTCCTGGATGTGAGGCTGGTGGGCGATTTTCGCGAGACCGAAGTCCAGGATCTTGATTTGGAACTTGCCGCTCGGCAGCCAGATCACCATGAAGTTTTGCGGCTTGATGTCCAGGTGGATGAGCCCGGTGGCATGCGCCGCGATCATTCCTTCCAGAGACTGGGAGACCAGCTCGCGAAAGTCTCCTTCATTAAGCGCACCGCGCTGGATGATGTCCTCAAGAGTTTCACCCTTGAGCAGTTCCATCACGATGTAAGCTCCCTCCGGATCCTTGCCCACATCGAACACGGTGACGATGTGAGGGTGCTGCAACGTGGAGATGGTGCGCGCCTCTTCAAACAACTGCTCGGCCTGGCGGGTCGCTTCCTCGGGCGAGTCTGCACGCACCCTTTTCAGGGCCACCTCGCGCCTGAGATTCCTGTCGTACGCCTTGTAGACGCTGCCGAGTCCACCTTCGGCAATTTTTCCAAGGACTTCGTAGCGATTTTGGCTCATGCGTTGTGTGAAGGGAGATCAGGTGGCCGACGGAAGGAGCGTGGAGAAAGCTCCGGTGGACGACATCCTGCGAAGGCGACACTGACGCAACGTATGAATGGCCTCGCGTTCCGCAGAATGCATGGTGCTCATGATGTGGAGGGCGGAAGCATCAAGCAATCAAAAAAATGCGCGGTTGGTGGAGGCGTTCACCATGTGCCTACGGAAACTGCCTAAGCCGTGTGGAGGTAATACCCCCAAATGCAAAACGGGGCGCCTAATGTGGTGCCCCGTTTGGTGGAAAACTCAGATGATGCGAGCAAGCGGACTACCACACGTGATAGAGGAACTTCTCCAAGGCGCTCATCCCGGCTTCGCTCTTGATGAGGCTCTTCTTGCCGCCCTTGGTATTCATGCTGATGAGCGGTCCCTTTTGCTCGATGATCTTCAGGCTCTTGATTTCCACCCTTTCCAGCGGGCAGTCGTTGGAATCAGTCGCCACTTTGGACAGCTTCTTCAGGGAATCGAGGCCGGAATATACCTGGCCGAACACGGTGTACTGCCCGTTGAGTGCGGACATGTTTCCGAGCACGAAGTAGAACTGGGTTCCATCGCTCTTGCGTCCCGGGTTCAACTTGTCAC
>JAEYUU010000644.1 GCA_023429545.1 Verrucomicrobiota bacterium | reverse complement strand
GCAGCATCTGGCACCTGGTGTACAGCTTCCCGCCGAACCTGCCGAACCAGATCGAAGACGGGTACAAGGACTTCGGCAAGCGCTTCAAGCCCATCCTTGATGCCTTCCAGAAGGAAGGCGTGAAATTCGCCCTCGAAGTGCACCCCACGGAAATCGCGTTCGACATCGCCTCCGCGGAGCGCGCGCTGCAGGCGGTCGATTACCATCCTGCATTTGGCTTCAATTATGACCCGTCCCACTTCGGCTATCAGGGCGTGGACTATGTGAAGTTCATCTACAAGTTCTCCGACCGCATCTTCCACGCGCATATGAAGGACGTGGCGTGGGACCTGAACAATGACACCGGCGTCTTCGGTGGTCATGTGGACTTTCACAAGCCCAACCGCTACTGGGACTTCAAGTCCGTGGGCCGCGGCATGATCAACTTCGAGAAGATCATCCGCGCGCTGAATGACATCTCCTACGCCGGTCCGCTGAGCGTGGAATGGGAAGACGGCGGCATGGATCGTGAATTCGGCGCGGCTGAGTCTGCTGCCTTCGTGAAGAAGCTCGACTTCCCGCCATCGAAGATCATCTTCGATGCGCAGTTCGCGGAGAAGTAAGTGCGGGACTAATCATCGTGTCGTATTTTCACCCCGCTCCCTGGAAGATGAATTCTGGGGAGTGGGGTGAAATGTTTTGGACTTCGAGGTTTCGCCGCGGCGCACCTCGTTCACCGTCCTTTCAGATTCGCATGCGCGAGGTGCATCGCGACTGCACTGCGAGCTTTGAGGTAGCATTTCTACGCCGAAGGCATTGTACATCGTCCAGCCCAAGGTCAGCTTGCGAAGCAAGTGCCACCTTGGAATATGCAATCAAGATGCTGATCGCTGAAAGCGTTCTACAAAAGCGGCGCCAATCAAAGGAGCACGAGTCCTCTGAAATCCTGTCTGAACGTCAAGTTGCGCAGCCCGACCAGATGCTACGTCACAGCGACTTCAGATACGCCACGATGTCCGCAATCGCCTGGGCATCGAGGCCCAGCAACTGGGGCTCGTACATGAGGGAGCGGGTCATCTTGTTCACGGAGGCGATCTTGGAACGAGGGATGGTCTGCACCATGCCGCCCATGCATTTCATGATCAGGGGGTCGCCGTCCGAGAGGACCATGCCGGTGATGGTGAGGCCGTCCTTGGTCTTCACCTGGCGGCCTTCGAAGCCATGGGAGATATCGGCTGAAGGTTTGGCGATGCCGGTGATAATGACTTCCGCAGGCTGCAGTTTGCCGAAGGCGGTGAGATCCGGGCCGAACTCCACACCGCCCTTGTCCACCTTGTGGCAGGTATAGCACACGGCCACACGGGTCTGGCCGCGGGCAACATCACCCTTGAGCTTCGCAATCTCAGCGACGTCGGGCAGCTTCGGGCCGTCCTTCGGTTCGGGTGGCATTTCGACCGGCACGAGCTTCACCTTGTCAGGATCGTACAGGCCAAGCGCCTTCAATCCGCCTTCCACATCGAAGCCTTTCCAGTCATTGTTCTTCCGGTTCATGAGCCACCACATGGACTGTTCCTTGAGGGGGAAGTCCTTCGTATGGGTCAGCTCAAGCATGGCGCCTGCGGCCTCGCGTGTTTTAACGAAGGCCAGGGCGGTGACCATGAGTTTGCGCTGATCGTTGGTCAGATTCGGCATGAGCGCGCGTGACTTGAAAGCGTGCACCGCCTCAGCAGGATGGAGCCTCCAGGCGATCCAGGCGAAGGCATCTGTCCACTCCGCCGCCGTGCCGCCGAGGGCCAGTTGCAAGGCTTCGAACGCGGCCTTCTCATTTCCCGTGCAGCCAAGACCGATCGCTTCAAGGTAGCTGCGATCCGTGCCATCGAACTGCCTGGCGATGTTCACCAACGCTGCGGATTGCTTCGGTCCCCAGGAGCCACGCAAAGAGAGCGCCACTTCACGACGCACCGCGGGCGATTTGTCAGTGCTGAACTTCACCACATCCAGCGGATAACCCACGCGGCGCAGAGCGCGATAGGCCACCAGCCTGCGATAGGAATCAGGCAGGGCGAGTTGCTTCGCCACGTGCCTCTGTCCTTCCTCACCCATCTGGGCGAGCAGCCAGATGGCGCGCGCGGCGATGTAGGGATTCTCATCCTTCAGCAAGGCCGACACGGCCGGCACCGCTTTTGCACCCTGCGCTTTCAGGCGGGTGAAGCCGCTGTAGCGCACGTTCACCGCCGGGCTTTTCAGCGCAGCGATCTGCCCGTCGGTGGTGTTGAGATCGAACTTCGGTACGACCGGCTTGATTCCCTTGGGCGCAATGCGGTAGATCGAGCCGGTGTAGGCATCATCCAGGGTACCATGACCACCCACGCGGGCATCGAACCAGTCTGCCACATAGATGGCGCCATCTGGTCCCACGCACACGTCGCTGGGACGGAACTTCGTCTTGAGTTCGAAGTTCGGCTTGCCGCCCTGGAAGTCAGAGCCGGCGAATTCCTTCTCCTTGTTGGAGGTGATGAAGTCGAAACGCTCCAGCTTGAATCCAGCGCCATCAGTCTGCGGAAGGTAACCGTAGATCACGTTCTTGCCCGCTTCGCAGGCGAGAAGCAGACCACGCCATTTTTTGTCCAGCGCGCCATTCTCATAAAAGGCCACACCGGTGGGCGAACCGCCGCCATAGACATCGCCGGAAGGCATGGTGCCCGGGTCTTCCTGACGCCACTCCGCCGTGGGCGTGTCCTGACCGGGACGCTTGTCTGCACCCCACGAGCGGAGGCCATCTGCAGAGGCAAAGCCGGCGTTGCCGCCTTCCATAACTTCCGTTACGC
This sequence comes from Verrucomicrobiota bacterium, assembly GCA_023429545.1. GTDB lineage: Bacteria > Verrucomicrobiota > Verrucomicrobiia > Verrucomicrobiales > Verrucomicrobiaceae > Roseimicrobium. The sequence continues at coordinate 2,101 of JAEYUU010000644.1, read as the reverse complement.
GGCACGCGGGCGGATCATCATTGTCGCTCTGGAAAATGTCGCCGAACGAGGTGACCGTCTGCTCATAGCTGTTGCGGAAGTTGTGGCCGAGGATTTTGACATTCGTGCCATCGGGATTCATGCGCGCGAGGAATCCGCCAATCCACACATTGCCATCGTCGCTCTTCTTGCCTGCGATCTCCGGCAGCATGTACGGGCTGCCCATGTAGAAGGTCTTGCCTGACTTGTCGGTGAATTGCGCGCCGGTATTGCCCTGATTCCAGTACCACTGGCCATCGGGTCCGGCGGTCACGCTGTGCAGGCTGTGATCATGCTGCCTGCCATTGAAGCCGGTGAGCAACACCTCACGCTTGTCCGGGGAAGGCTCGAACTTGCCATCGCGGTTCTCGTCTGTGTACACGATCAGATCAGGAGGCTGCGAGACGAAATATTTGTTCCCGAACACCGCGACCCCAAGGGGCGAAGCCAGTGCGGGCTCCTGCACGAACACGGTTGCTTTGTCGGCCTTGCCCGCGCCCTTCGTATCCTCGAGGATCACAATGCGGTCACCCTCCTTCTGACGTCCGCCCTTGCCGCGGTAGTTCACACCCTCAGCCACCACCATGCGACCCTGCGCATCGAAGTCGATGTTCGTGGGGTTGCGCAGCATGGGTGAAGTGGCCCAAAGCGTGACTTCCAAGCCCTCGGGCACCGCAAAAAGATCCAGAGGGACCAGCGGAGGGCCTGCGTCCGGCTTGGGCAGCTCGGCGGGTTTCTCCGCATACACATAGAATTTCATCTTCGCGCCACTGGGCTTGCCGCCTCGCTCCATGCCACCGTCATCAATGGCTACCTTGGCGGTAAAGCGCTCCGCTCCTTCGGGAAGCGCGAACACGACGTTTGCCGGAGCATGCATACCAAGAGCTTTCGCGTAGCTCTCCTTCTCGACAAGAATCGGAGTTCCGCTGTGCGCCTTGCCCACCTGCACCTTGCCATGGCCGGACTTCGCCGACTTCCACGGAATCTCAGCGAGGCTCTTCTTCGAGCCGTCTCCCATGATGATCGTAGGCTCGATCCAGTCCGCCCAGTCACAATTGTCATCGGCTTCGTCAGAGACGATCAGGTGAAGCTCCTTGAGCCCCTTCAGCGGGATATCAATCGGCACCAGACGAGGCGTGGTCTGGCTGGTCAGCTCCGGGCTCTGGAAGAGTGGTTTGGGTGCTTCGGCAGCGAAATTGCTGTTCGAAGAGAAAACAACGACCGTGAAGGCGGCGCACGAGATGAGGGAGCGCATGAAACGTGAAATGAGGTAAGCTTTGCGTCAGGAGAAAACTCTTAGATCACCCGATCATTCCCGCCATCCACGGGAATCTGTGCACCAGTGACCTTGAGGAAGAGCGGCGAGGCCATGGCAGACACCATGTTGCCGATGTCCTTGCTCTTGATCTCCACTTTCATGAGGTTCTTGGTCTTGTACTCCTCCACCGTCATGCCGTAGCGCTCGGCGCTGCGCTGCAGGGCCTCAGGGGTCCAGAGCTTCGTGTCGAAGACAGCGTCCGGGTGGATGATGTTCACGCGCACCTTGTGCGGGGCGAGTTCCAGAGAGGCCACTCGGCAGAGCTGGGTAAGCGCCGCTTTGGAGCAGGAATAGCTCGCCGCGCCAGGACCGGGGGCCTTCACGTTGCGGCTGCCCACAAAAATGAAGGAACTGTCCACGCCCAGCTTGAGATACGGAATGGTCTCGCGCATGAGCTTCTGGTGGCTGGTGAGGTTTACCGCCAATGCCTTGTCCCAGTTCCCCTGCTCCAGCTCTTCCAAGTACTGGCCCGCCGTGAAGATGCCTGCGTTGGACACCACGATGTCCAGCCCGCCAAAGCGCCGCACCGTGTCCTCCACAGCGTCGCGAACCGCGGCGTCATCGGTGAGATTCACCACCTTGCCGATGCCACCAATCTTCGCCATAATCTCCGCAATCTCAGGATTGAGGTCCAGGCCCACGACCATGGCCCCCTCTTCCGCCAGGCGCTCCGCGCAGGCGAAGCCGATGCCGGCTGCGCAGCCGGTAACCAGCGCCACCTTGCCCTGATGCACCTTGCGGGCCGGTCCTTTGCGCAGCTTGGCC
>JAEYUU010000635.1 GCA_023429545.1 Verrucomicrobiota bacterium | reverse complement strand
CCCTACCTGTCCCTCGCCGGTGGCGCTCTCTGGCTGGATGACGCCAGCTTTGGCGGTGCTGAGCTCGATTTCGACACCGGTTTCTCCGTCCTTGGCGCACTCGGTTACTCCTTCGGCAACGGTCTTTCCGTTGAGTTGGAATCCGGCTACCTCGGTGTGGACTCCGCAGAATTGCACGTCAATGGCTTCGGCAACCTCGATCTGGACGGTGAATTCCGCCAGGTGCCGATCTTCGCGAACGTGCTCTACACGGTGGACGTGACGGATGCCGTTGGCCTCTACGTTGGCGGTGGCGCTGGTGTGGTTTGGAGCGACGCTGAAATTGACGGAGTCAATGGCTTTGGCTTTGACGATGTCGACCTTGGTGACCAGTGGAACTTCGCCGCGCAGGCCAAGGCCGGTGTTTCCTTCCGCATCACGGACGCCGCCAGCCTCAACGTGGGCTATCGCTTCTTCTACGGCAAGGACGCCGTGGGTGACCTCGATGACTCCATCGGCCACATCCTCGAAGGTGGCGTGACCATCCGCTTCTAATCAGTCGATTAAGCTAAGAGTAGATTGAATTGCAGTGGGGAGCGGCCTTCGGGCCGCTCCTTTTCGTTTGTGAGGGATGGACCATTGAGGCGCCCGTCGCATCCCCGCGCGTTACCAGATTGAGAAAGTGGGTGCCAGCGTACTTTTGTCGATGTAGCATACGCGCATGTCAGGCAACGGACCCACGCTACGCGCGCCGATCTTGCTTGATGTGGCCGTGGCCACGGTCACTGGCGCTAGTGGGCTGACTGCTGCGGTAGCTGGTTTTGCCCTTGTGGGCGAAGGATGGGCATTGCCAGCGGCAACCATTCTCCTCGCAGCTCTGCTGCTGGCAGTCTGCGCGCGGACATTCTACGGTGTGATGTCCGGGAGAAGAGGTTGCTGGACTGATGGAAAACAGATGCATGTGAGATCCATCCACGCCTTTCCCTTCACAGCAACATTCCCTCTCGAGTCACTCGGATCTGTGTCATCCGTTCTGGTGAATTCGGGAGAAGGACCTTCCAGCCGGTACGTGGTGCTGCGGTTCACCTTCAAAGAGAGCAGGATGGCGGAACACGTGCGTGCTGGAACACTTGAAGACGAATATTTCAGAGCCTGCGGCAACACATTGCAGGTGGTTGTGAACAACACCGAAGCCGACGCAGAAAACTTTGCCCGGGCAGTTGGTGGGATCCTTGATGACAGTGACGTGAGATCTCCGAAGGATCCCCCATTACCGGAGCTGCGGACTATCTGAGGACCGCGAACATCTTGAGCACAAGATAAACGGCCAGTAACACGATGGCAGTCACCCACCAAATCGGTTTGATGCCCACAGCCTTGGGACCTGAACCTCTGCCAAACTCTTTCTCTTTAAAGTCCTTGTAGTTGAAATCATCATCCGGCAGATCCAGTCCATCATAGGTGCATGCGTCCTTCTTCCATCCAGTGTTGTGATCGGATCCACACTCCGGGCATGCCAGGGATCTGGGCGGCACGTTTTCCCCACATACAGGGCAGACTTCAGGCGTTCGTGGTCGGCTGTTGAGATAGGCCATGGGGAACTACTGAATCTGAAATGTTCAGATCTGAGATTTCAAATTGGAATCTGGCTTCACATTCCCCGCAGCGCATCGCGGATCAGCTTGTCCACCGTGATGTTTGCTGCATCAGCACCTGCTTTCTTCACCAGATCCTGCACCGTTTTCTGCGCGTCGGTCTGCTTGAAGCCCAAGGCGATGAGCGCGAGCACTGCATCGGTCTGTATGGTCTGCGTGGGATCCGGCACCAGGCTCGTGGTTGATTGCGCGGCCTGCCACGTGCTCACGATGCCGACCTTGTCCTTGAGCTCCAGCACGATGCGTTCCGCGGTCTTTTTGCCCACGCCACTGATCTTGGAGAGCGCGGCAATGTCGTTGCGGATGACGTTGTCCTTGAATTGGGGGACCGGCATGCCGCTGAGCACGGCGAGAGCCATCTTCGGGCCGATGCCGCTTACGCGGTCGATGAGCAGTTTGAAAAGGTCGCGTTCCTCGCTGGTGGCAAAACCATACAGCGTGTGGTTTTGCTCGGTCACATGGTAATGTGTGAGGATCTTCACTTCCCCCATGGTGCCCGCCAGTTTGTCGTAGGTGGTGAGTGGGACGTAGCAGCGGTAGCCCACGCCGTGGCAGTCGATGACGAGCTGATTGGGCAGAGCTTCGACAAGCTGGCCGCGCAGGAAGGAAATCATGCCGGAGTCAAGCGGTCAACTGGACACAGTCAAGAGGGCAGCGCGGCGGCGGAGCGATGCTCCTGCGGATTGCGGTTGAAGTAGCTCAGGGGCGGCACAAGGTTGGACCAGTATGAAAAGGGTCCTCGTCTGGATGGTTCTGAGCAGCAGCACGCTCACGCTCTGCGCGGCGGAGCCTGCCAAGACGCCGGCCACCCAGGCACCGAAACCCGATCCAAAGACCATTCCCGTGTCAGTGGCAGAGCGGAAGCTGGAGCCCTTTCTCCTCCTCCCCATGCCGAAGATTGTGGGCACCTCACATGCCAAGCCCGTGGGGGGATCCGTGACCACCGTGTTCAGTCCTGCGCGCGAAATTGCGCAAGCGCCTTATATTGAGGTGTATTCAGACGCGGAGTTCGCAAAATTGGGCATCAGCGCGGACGACTTCGAAAAGAAGGCGCGCGAGGCTGCGGAGCGCCTGCTCACTGTCTATCGGCCTGAACTCATCAAGGATGAAGCGGGCAGGGTGCGTTACGGTGTGTACCGCGGGGAGAAGCAGATCTTTGCCTGCCTGATGATGGCGCCCTCATTGGGGAAGGTATTTGAGAATGTCTTTGGGAAAGAAATCATTGTGGCCATGCCTGACCGGAACGCCCTGTATATCTTCCCTCCCAATCCCGCCGTGGTGGATGATTTTGCCGGAGATATGGAAAGCCGCTATGAGCTCAGCCTCAGTGCCGCCTCAGACGAGGTCTTCCTGATCAAGGCGCAAACGGGTGAAATCCGCGCCTTGGGGAGCTTTTCCAGTCAATAATTGACCGAACGCAATAGTACGGGTGGGGAAACGCGGCCTTTCAAAAGGGCCCAAAATGGGCCATTTTGACCTGTTTTTACCCGGCAAAAGCAACTATCATTCGCCAACTGTTATATCGAGTGCTATACTATCTGTCTATGGCTACCGTAAGAAAAACACGTTTTTCGCGTCGGGTTCCTGACCATGTGACAGATGAGTTGGTGAATGTTCTGTCGGATGGCAAGGTATATGAATTCAACGTCCTTTTTGGACTGGTTTATGACAACCTGAAGCTGAAGAACGCGGTGAGCGGCGGGGAGGAAATGCTACGCCTCCGCTCCTACGAAAAGCTGCAGAACCTGGTGAGCCGGGGACTCGTGGAGAAGAAGCTCAAGAGCTATCGTGGTCTCAAGGGCATTGAGCAGGCGTCCAGCGTGCATACGCTGGCCCGTGCGGAGGCCGCAGCTGCCGCTGCCGCTGCCGCCCGGTAGGCCAGGCTTGGGCTCTCGTCCAACATTCCAACTTTGATCCTCTAACCGGCCGCCCTGGCCAAGTGCAGGGCGGCTTTTTCATGGCCCGGTCCCTGCTTCTTGACGCGGGGTGACTTCCGTCTAGAATCCCCGGTCCCCATGCTGGAAAATTACCTGCCCGTTCTCATGCAGGTGGCTATCGCCACCGGTTTCGCTGCCGTTACGCTTCTCATCAGCGTCGTCTTGGGAAAGGCTGCCCGGCGGAACAAGGTGAAGGATTCAGCTTATGAGTGTGGCATGCTCCCGCTGGGCGAGGCCCAGCCGCGCTTCAGCGTGAAGTTCTATATCGTGGCGATGCTGTTCGTGCTTTTCGATATCGAGGTGGTGTTCCTCTATCCGTGGGCCATCATCTACAAGGACTATATCGTGACGTATGGCGCCTCCATCTTCTGGTGGGCGCTGTCGTTTGTAACCATCCTCCTCGTCGCATTCGGCTACGCATGGAAGAAAAAGGCGCTCGACTGGAGCTCCTAGTGCGACTCTGGAGAAAGAGGAATCATGGTCTGCCAGGTCTCGCTTTTCACACTCAAGCCCGGTGTCACGCCGGAGCGGCTTGAGGAAATGATGTGGACGACGCGCACCACCCTGTTGCGCATCCGGGAGATCCTTCACCTCAACGTGGGTAAACGCATACGTGAGGAGGATCCGTGGCACTGGTTTGTCAGTGTGGAGGTGGAGAGCCTGGACAAGCTCGCGATCGCCCAGGACGATCCCCATTACTTCAAATATGTCCGTGAGATCATCGAATCCAGCGTGGACCGGAGCCAGATCCTGACTTTCGAGATGGAGCCGCGCAAGGACGTGAAGTACTCCTGAAACGAGTGGTTCACGCCGCCTTCGTGTTGGCATCGGGAAGAGCCAAATCATTCCGCGGTGGAGTAACCACGCGGCCCACGAAATGGTAGCGGTAGCAGCGTGTCGTTATTTTGCGTCCGCGTGGAATCGTCTGTTCTTGACCTTGTCGCACACGTCTGGGCAAAATAGTGGCGTTCAAATCACCAATACCACTTCCATGAAGACCTGCCTGACGCTCGCGATCGCAGTCCTGGGTACTGCACTCATGTCCATCCCGGCGCGTGCCGCGGATGATACTTATGTCCTTTTTGAGGAAGGGAAGGCAGCGTTCCAGGCGGGCCAGTTTGAAATTGCCCGCGAGAAGCTGAGCACCGTCGCGGAGCGCAATCCGAACCACCTGCCCACGCAGGCCATGCTCGCCCAGATCAAACAGAAGATCGGCGTGGATAACACCAAGCTTCGCAAAGCCTATTCCAGTGTCATCATCGACAAGATCGACTTCGCCGATGTAAGTCTTGAGGAGGCGGTGGATGCGCTCCGACTGCTTTCGAAGAAGGCATCCGGGGACAAGGTGGTGCCCAATATCATCATCAAGTCCCCTGAAATCGGGAAGAAGACCGTCTCGCTGAACCTGAGCAAAGTACCGCTCACGGAGGTGCTCAACTACCTTGCCGAGCTTACCGGCGCCCGCATCACCTATGACACGTCCGCGGTGATGTTCACCAGTCGCGCAGGTTGAGCCGCGGTAGCCAGACGCGGTTTCTTGAATGGCGGGCTCCGTGAGGCGCCCGCCATTTTGCATGGGGGGACAGCGACGGCCCTGGTGCAATGCCCGGAATGTGTTGAGAAGTCCTCCGTGAAAGATGAAACATGCGGAGTCACATGGATGACCCTACACCCTCCTCTACCGATTCCCATGCCCCGGTTGCCCTGATCACAGGCGGCGAGGGCGACTTGGCCAAAGCCGTTGCTGCATCGCTCAGCGGCAAAGGATGCACGGTGCATACCCCCGGCCGTCGGGAGTTGGATGTTACGAACCAGGGGATGATTGCGAACTGGTTCACCGGCCATGAGAACATCGATCTGGTGATCCATTGCGCGGGAGTGCTCCGAGATCGTCGCTTTCCAAACATGGAAGAGGAGGACTTCGACACGGTGCTTGATGTGAACCTCAAGGGTGCCTTTCAGGTCACCCAGGCCGCGCTGAAGTCCATGGCCCGCAAACGCTCCGGTCACATCATCTTCATCGGCTCAAACTCCGCGAGATGGGGCACTGCAGGGCAGGCGAACTATGCCGCTGCGAAAGCAGGCGTCATTGGCCTTACGCATTCTCTGGCAAAGGAGTATGGCGGCAGGAACATTCGCGTGAACTGCATCCTGCCCGGCCTGTTGGAGACCAGGATGACCGCGCACCTGTCAGAAGAAATCAAGCAGGCCGTGCGCGACTCCCACGCGTTGCGTCGCTTCAACACGTGCGAAGCGGTGGCGCGCTTTGTGGCCTTTCTCCATCAAGACCTGCCTCATACTTCCGGGCAGGTGTTCCAGCTCGACAGCCGGGTGAACCGGTGGACCTAGTCGGTAATGAACGAAGGCGCATGCCGCACAAGCAGTATGCGCCTTCAGAAGTTTTGCATCAGTGGCCGGGCGGGCCACTATGTGGGCGTTACGCTATGAACTTGATCTGCCCGGGGACCGATCCGTGCGCCATGGCGGCGTGCTGCTCGTCGGTGCAGGAGGAGTTGATCGGCGCGTCCGGGACGGCGTCGCTAGGGGTGAGCAGGTTGTTTTCGACCAGCCACTTCTCCACTTCTTCGCCGCTGATGTCCGCGAGCATGGTGCCATTCACTTCCACGCAGGGGCTGAGGGGCTGGCCGCTCTTCTGTTCCATCTCCCAGCGGAAGGCAGGATTCTTGATGATGTCCTTCTCTTCAAACGGAAGGTCGTACTTGCGGAAGATGGCGCGGACACCTTCGCTCCATCCGCAGTAGGTCTTCAGGTAGGCGGTGATTTTGGGCTGGCTCATGGATAAAAAGGGGTGAAGGAACTCGAAAATGGGTGAGAAAGGCAAGGTAGGGGCCAGGAGTGAAATTGCAAGCCACCAGCACGGTGGCCGGGAACCTCACTTGGATTCGTCTGTGAGATTCCCCTGGATGACGATATCTGCGGCAGCCCCATCATGCTTCACGCCTCCGAGGTGATTGCCGCGGGCGGTGTTGTCCGTGATTGAACCGCTCACGCCTTCCGCAGCGAGAATGCCCTGCTGGCCATTGGTGGCGACTTCATTTTGTTCGACCTTGGGCTTGAAGCCAGCACCGAAAACGATGATGCCGCAGCCGCCATTGCCCTTCACCTTGTTGCCAATGATGCTGATGGCAGTCCCACTGGTGCCGGTCGCGAGGATGCCGTCCATCTTGGATTCGGTGACGGTGTTGTTGAGGATCTCTGTTCCCACTGCGGGGTTGAGCGCCTGAATGCCGGCCTTCCGGCTTTTGGTGACGGTGCACTCCTGCAGTTTTGCCTTGGCGCCTTCCATCACCGCCAGGCCGATTTCATTTTCCTCCAACTCAGCGCCCACGACGTTGATCACCACGTCTGCACCCGCGCCGGCGATTCCCACGTCTCCATTCTTGAGGCATTTGGTATGGTCAAGCACACTGGCGCTGCCTCCATCCTTGGCAACGAGGCCGGCGAGGCCGTTTTCGGCGAAGACGCACTTGGAAAGCGTGGGGAAGGTACCGGTGTACCTGACTTCCACACCGTTTTCCCCGTTCTTGCGCACATCCGCTTCAGTCATCGCACCAGCTGCGCCGCTCTCGAAGACCACGCCGTTGAGCGTGTTGTTCCGGACGATGCAATTCGCGAACTGAGGTTTGCTGGCGCCCGTCACCAGGAGGCCATCACCAAGGCCTGCCTGGATGGTGCAGTTGTCCATGACGATGCTGCTGGCTTTCACCAGCGCCACGGGCCAGTTCACCTTCTCCACCACATCCGTGCCCGTGTGCTGAAACACGAAGCCACTCACGGTGCCGCCATCACAATTTTCCGCCATGAACACCGCGCCGGACTTTCCATCCGTCTGCACGATGACCTTGCCCGGAACCGCCGCCTTGAGGGTGATGCCGTTCTTGAACTTGAGCTGCTCTTCGTAGATTCCCTCTGGGATGGTCACTGTGTCGCCGGACTTGGCGGCATCAATGGCTGCCTGAATGGAGCTGTTCTTGGGCGGTGACGGAGGCGACGGAGGAGGAGTTGGTGCAGGGCCGGGACCAGGGCCGGGTGGTGTCGGTGTCGGGCTTGGGCCTGGTCCAGGTGGTGTGGGCACAGGCGTAGGATCCTTCTGACCAGGATCGACCGCGACCAAATCCTTGCCAAACAGCTTCTTGAGATGTGGCGTGTTGTTCCATGCCCACCAGGCACCACCACCCACCACGGCCAGGAAGAGGAACACCAGCACCAGTCCAATGATCACAATCATCCCGCCGCCGCCTTTTTTTGCGGGCTGGGTCTCGTGCGTCGTGGGGAGCTGTACCGGAGTGACTCCCGGACCCACCTTGATGGCTCCCGAGCCGATGGGCCGGTTTGGCAGGCTCATCTCCGTCAGACCTGCCCCAGGGCGTACATAGGTCTGCGTGGGACCGTGCGCCGTGGGAAGCTGGGAGGACGGACTGAAATTCGTGGGTGCGCCGCCAGCCGCGCCCGCTCCACCCGGGACCGCCGGGAGCGGCGGCACCTCCGGCTGGCTGGCCGGAGCCAGACCCAGGCGTTGCCGCACGGCCTGGGCACTAGGCGGTCTGTTCTCGGGTGTCTTCTCCAGGCAGGCCAGGATCGTCTGCTCCCACTCCACGGGAATTGGCTCCACGCTGGTAATGCCAAACTCCTCACGGCGCTCCGTGAGACTCGTCACGGGATCATGCTGCAGCTGCGAAATGATATTCCCGCTGTAGAAGGGCGGCTTGCCGGTGAGCAGCTCATACAGGGTGCTGCCAAAGGCATACAGGTCATCGCTGATGTGGGGCTTCTTGCCATCCGCCTGCTGCGGGGACATGTAGGCCAGAGTGCCCGTGGAGTTGCCAATTCCCAGCGTGGCGCGGTTCATCGCGTCCGAGATGCTCCGGGCAATGCCGAAGTCCGTCACGCGAAGGTTGCCCTCCCGATCAATCATCAGATTCGCCGGCTTCAGGTCGCGGTGAATCACCTTCGCAATGCGATGCGCGTAGTCGAGCGCATCCAGAAACTGGCCCACCCACATCGCGACCTGCCTCACCTCAAACACCTTGTTCGGCTGCCGGGTCCGCAGGGCTCCCAGGTTCTCGCCATCGATGAACTCCATGCTGATGGCAGCATGGGTCTCATCCACCAGGAAGTCGTATATCTTGACGATGTTCGGGTGGGCGAGGTTGAGGCCCTTGCGGGTCTCCTCCTTCAACTCATCCACCGCCACATCATCATAGCGGACTGCTTCCGGGGCGAATTTCAGCGCGACTTCGCGCCCGAGGCGCTCATCGGTGGCGAGCCAGACGACGCCCATGCCCCCGCGGCCCAGCAGCTTCTCCAGCAAGAATCGATCAAATACCCGATCGCCCTTTTGATGGCCACGAAGGGTCGAGCCGAAGTCGATGTCATCCAGATTGAGCGGTTTCTTGGGATCGGGCATGGAGGGGAGTCAGGGCCGGAGCCGGTGCAATGTGCTTCAATCTGGCCGCGCGGGAAGAAAAAAAATGCGGCATGAGGCGTTCCCCATGCCGCATTTTTCAAATTCTCCGGTTTTTCACTGGGTGATCTTCTTCTTGCGCTCCGCCTTGTCGTCACCGCTGCGGCCACCATCAGCGTGCAACGGAGCGAGGGAGCCAAAAAGGATGGCAGCGACCAGGAGAGCAAGGGTGGATTTCATAGGTTTCAGGCAGTTAGGAACTCAAGACTGGGCCGGAAAGTCGGCCCGATACACCAGTGGATGTTACTTAGAAGCGGTACGTGACAGACACCCCGCCCCAGAAATCGTCAAATCCCTTGTCGAAGTTGCTGCGGTTGTCGCCGATGTCCCAGCCGTAGTTGCCGGAAAGGGCGAGGATGAAGTGGTCACCAATGGTGATGGGCACCTTGATGCCGGTCTCAATGGAGTTCCAGTCGCCGCCGAGGCCGTTGTAGTCTTCATCATAGCTGACGGACACGTAGGGGTTCACGGCCACCTTGAAGCTGCCGCCGTCATAGACGGGGATGGAGCTGTCGAGGCGGAACTCGAAGAAGTGACCTTCGAGGATTTCCTCATCGGAGTGGAAGTAGGAGTAGACGAAGTTCGGGGTGACGAACGGGATGCTCACCAGCGCGACGCGGGCAAAGAGCTCGCCCTGGTAGTCGGTGCCCCAGAAGTCTTCCTCAGGGAAGAAGTAGGCATTGTAGCCGACCGTCACGTCCAGCACGCCGCCGATGATGGAGGCTGTGTAGTTCGCGCCAGCGATGACTTCACTATAATACTCCGAACGCTCCACCGGGGAAAAGCGCGGATCGCTCTGCTCCACGGCCATGATGTAACCCAAGTTGAACCCGAAACCTTCGTAGGCCGCGGACAGCTTGGCATACCAGATAGAGGATTCGTCGCGACCGCTGAAGCTGCTGGCGCGCACGTTGTCCAGGCCCTTGAACATGTACTGGCTGTCCCAGCCGGCGGTGAAGGCGATTTCCGGTCCGAGCGGCGCCGGAGTATCGATCACCGGGTTCTTGGACATCACCACCTCCTTGGAGGAGGAACCAGTGCTGGTGGAGCGGCGTGAAGAGCTGACGGCCGCCGAGCCAGAATCTGAACTCGGCTTGCTGGTGGACGCAGCCACGGAGGCGGAAGTGTCTGGGGCTGAAGCCTGTGAGGCAGAGATCACGGAGGCTTGGGAGGGGGCGCTTCCGGAAATGGCAATTACCGGAGCGGCAGCCGTAGCGCCGCGGGCGGAATCAGCCGTGGCGGCACCAAGAGCGCCAACTCCATAGCCGTAGCTGGAGGAGGGGGCGAGCATGACACCGGGGAGAACTGCGAGGGTGGCCGCAGCAATGATGCCTCTGAAACGAAGAGTGGTCTTCATGGGAGTAGAGCGTGGGTGTGTTGTGTTGCGGGGAATTTTGACCTGCCTGAATAAATAAAACCTTTAAATTGTTTAAAATTTACGCCATCCGTCAAGTGTATTTCACCTTCATTTGAACATCTGGCCACAAAGGATGTCTACCTCGCCCCGCCTGATCGAAATTCGGGCAGGCGTTGAGTTCGGTGCAGGCATGGCGGTCCGCTCCTGCACTCAGGGAGAGGATTAGACGGACGGTTCCGCCCTCCCGACCGCAGTCCCCGTTACTTCGATTCCCGGGCTGGGCCGGAAACGTCGAAGTCTTTCCGCGTCTTGTTTGCGGAGTTTGCGGCGGGGTAGAACTCGAACGTGACACCTCCCTTACCATCACGCTTGAGCTCCAGGATTTCGTCGAAGGTCTTATCTTTGTGCCGTTCGTCCTCCAAGGGTAGGAGGGCAGTGAGGTTGCCGGCGGCGTCGACTTTGATGTCACGGATGGGATAGCTGCGTTGAGGCTCAGCGGGAAGACCTTCCGCTGCCCAGTTATCCAGCAAGGTCCCGGAAGTCAGGCCTGCGTCGAAGGAAAGGGTGCGGCGGGCGAAGAGTTTCGTCTTTTTGGCGTCGATCTCGATCTCGACCTGGAATCGGCACTCGAACGTGCGTCCCCCCCACCGTGCAGGCGGGGTCTTCAAGTCCTTCGTGCCTGACCGTTGCGGCACTGGATGCTTGGGCGCCACCACCATTGGAGGAACGTTCTTGTTGCTGGAAATGAGGCGAATCTGATAGAGGCCGGTGGCTACTTGGGCGGTTGCCTGGCCGTTCTGCAGAGGGACAATCTCGACCGCGGGTTTGGTGTCCGAGGCTTCAAAACTCGCTCGCTCGTCGTCGTGGTAGTCCAGGAACGACAGCTCTGCCTTGTCATAGTCCAAGTTCCCCGGGATTTTCACCTCGGCCTGCGCCCGTTTGAAGACCACCTCGTGTTCGTAGGTGGCGGCTTTGGGATCGGTGATGAGATGGGACTCGCCGGTGAATCCGAGTGGTGGGGAGATGAGGATGGACAGTGGGTAGTCCGTGAAGCTTGCCAGGTTCAGCACGAACTGGTTGAGCGAGTTTTTGGTGAGTTGCAGGGTACGACCGTTTGCCTTCACGCGGACGGTCGCAGGGAAGATCTTCTTGATGAACACCAGCTCCTTCGGCGGCTTGGGCTTGGGTGGCGGCTCGGGTTTCTTTTCCACCACCGGAGTGGGAGGTGGGGTTGAAGGAACTGGCGGCGTGGTTGGGGTGACCGGAGCTTTTGGCGGTGGGGAGATTTTGGGATCCTCCCTGGGG
>JAEYUU010000550.1 GCA_023429545.1 Verrucomicrobiota bacterium | reverse complement strand
GTCTCAAGGAGTGAAAGCTGAGGCCGCTCTGACGGCGCGGCGTTCCGTGTCCCTTTCCGGTCCGCTTTTTTGATAGCGCGGACGCATCGCGAAGCCCTGCAGCCACCAAAATTGCCGTGAACTGATTGGATAAAGTGCCGGTCCTTCCTTCCTTTTCCACAACGGCATTCGCCTTTGGATGTAAGGGAAAATTGGGATCATCACTACCGGGAAGTGTCGCAATGTGCTTTGTTAGGGGTTCGGCCATAGGGATGGACATCCTCCTCCCTGTCTTCCTTGTAACCAATGAGAGTTCGGATCTTTCGATCTGGACGTTGGCCCATTTAAGTGTGGCGACGTCTGCAAGTCGTTGCCCGGTATAGATGCCAAAAAGCACCATGCTGCGCCATTCGTCACCACACGCCGCCAGAACCTTTTCTAGCTCGGCAATCGAAAAGGGACGGCGGGACACACTTTCTTTTGTTTTCAGCGTTTCTACAAACTCAGCCGGGTCTTCAGAGACGAGCCCATCGCGTTTGGCGGCCTTGAAAAGCATTCGTAAACACTTCACGTTGTGATTGACCGTCTTGGGCGCGAGGTTTTTTGCCAAAAAAGCCTTAAAACTGGAGACACAGGTCCGGTCAATGCCGTCAATCGACTCATCCGCCTGTTCACCAATAAAATCGACAAACCTGCGCAAGGATTGATCGTAAAAGTTCCAGGTGCTGGCCGCCGAGCTCGATTTCTTTTCATCAAGCCAGTTCGCGACATGCTCTCGAGTTGTCACCGACGGAGTGTCCATTCCCCAAATTTCACGTACCAGTTCCGAGATAACATCACGCACCTTCCGAAGAGTCTGTTTTTTCCTGGCCACCTTCTCGTAGCAATCGGCGATTTTTTGGGCCTCTCGCCGATTCGTGGACTCGGTAGTTCGCTTCAGACGCCTGCCATCCTTATCGGTAAAGCACGCTACCCAGTAACTACTGCGAGGATCTTTCCAAACACTTGCCATGACTTTCACTCAGAACGAGGCTCAGAACATACTTCGACATTTTGGGATGTCTGTCAATGAGTGAATCTGTTGATTCTGAGTCTCTTAGACATTGTCACACATCCCCAAACAATGCGGTGCGAATCGTGGGTTCGAATCCCGCCAGCCCGACCAGTTCACCAGGGGTTCTTTCGGGGAAGCGGACGTCTGAGTTTCTGAGGACTCGCAATATCATGCCAGTTCCATCCCGGTTGCATAGCGAATCAGCATAGCCTTCGTGAACCTCACCTCACTCACCAGCGACATGAGGAGCAGCCTGCTCAGTACCCATGCGGCGAAGGGGTTGCACAAGATGAATATCTTGCTCCGGTAAACGTCGCCCATCAGCACGTTGCTTCAGACAGATCCCGCCGTGATTTCACCCGTGGCTTCCTGCCGCAGCTATGAAGCTGCCGGCAGCCACTGGCGACCATGAGTGCGCACACCTCCCAATAAGTGCAAGGGAACCAATCGATCTGATCAAGTCGAAGAAATCCGATCGCCGGGTGCATTGACGCTGATGAAAAGTTCCTTTGTGCAGCGTTAAGAAATCGATGTCATCCCCCAAGTCCCCGCCCTCCAAGCAACTGGCTGGCCTTCACCAGCTCTATTCGGAAGATCCACAGCGCGCAGACGAACTCGTCTGGGGCCGCCAGGCAGTTCCCTTCAGCCGGCGCGGCTTTCTTGAAAGGCTCGGCCTGGTTTCCATGTCCACCGCGGTCGGCGCGGAGATTGTCTTCGCCGACAAGATGCCCTCGGGCCTCATCCCCGCCGCGCTGGCCCAGAGCACGGAGCCTTTCCGGATTCCCGGCAAGGATGGGCTCACTGTGATGAATGACCGGCCGCTGGTGGCCGAGACGCCGGCGCATCTCCTGGACGATGCCATCACGCCCGCGAAGCATCTCTACATCCGCAACAATGGCCACGCGCCCGCAGCCGAGTCGATCGACCCAGACAAGTGGACCCTGGAGATCGCCGGGGAGAGTTGTGAGAAACCGACGACCTTCACTTTGAAAGAGCTGAAGGAGAAATTCACACACCACACCCTGCAAATAGTGCTGGAGTGCGCGGGGAACGGGCGCGGCGAATTCAATCCACCCGCGACGGGCACTCAATGGACCACGGGCGGTGTCGGTTGTCCGAAGTGGACGGGGGTGCGCCTCGCGGATGTTCTGAAACACTGTGGCATCAAGAAGGACGCGGTTTACATCGGCTACTATGGCGCGGATCTGCACCTCTCCGGCGATGTGAAGAAATCCGCCATCTCCCGCGGCGTGCCCATCAAGAAGGCGCTGGAGGACGAATCGCTGATCGTCTTCGCCATGAATGGCGAGGACATCCCGCTGCAGAACGGGCATCCGCTGCGCCTTATGTTCGGCGGCTGGCCTGCATCCACCTGCGGCAAGTGGCTGAAGAAAATCGTCATCCGCGACCGTGAGCATGACGGCGAGAAAATGACCGGCCATTCCTACCGCCTGCCCCGCTACCCGGTGGCCCCAGGCACGAAGGTGCCGGCGGAGGACATGGTTGTCATCGAAACCATGCCCGTGAAGTCGCTCATCACCTTCCCCAAATCCGGTATTACGCATCCGCTGGCCGACAAGCTGGCCGTGCGCGGTCATGCCTGGGCTGGCGAGGGAACGGTGGCCTCCGTCGAGGTATCGTTGGACTTTGGCATCACCTGGAAAAAGGCCGAGCTCGACAAACCCGCGAACCGCTACGCCTGGCAGCAGTGGCGCACGGAACTGACCTTGCCGAAAAAGGGCTACTATGAGATCTGGGCACGCGCCACGGACGACCAGGGCCGCGCGCAGCCCATGGTGCTGCCGGGTTGGGACCCCGAAGGCTACCTCAACAACTCCTGCCACCGTCTTGCCATCCAGGCCGCCTGACCATGCGCCCGCTCAATATTCTCGCTCTGGCACTGCTCGCACCCCTGGCCCAGGCGGCCGAGGAGAAGGTGCCGCTGGATCCCGTCACCGGCATGAAAATGGCGCCCGACTGGGAGATCGTCCGCAATCATTGCGTCATCTGCCACTCGCCGCAGACCTTCCTGCGCCAGCGAGCCACCGAGGCGAACTGGACGTCCGTCCTTGAATGGATGCAGACCAAAGGTGGTCTCTGGAAGCTGGAGGCTCCGGTGGAGAAGACCATCATCAAGTACCTGGCCACCAATTACGGACCTGGTGAAAGCACGAACTACCGCCGCGCGCCCATTCCAGCCACCCTCATGCCGCCGAACCCGTATGTCACCGAGGCGCGTCTTGAGGCGGAGGCCAAGCAGAAGGAAGGGCTGATTCCCAAAGCGGCGCCTTCGGCAAAGTAAGCCTCGATTGATCATCATGGCCGGACTGGCACCTTGTGGCCCTGGATTTGCCATGGGTTCATCCGCACTTCCGCCCCCCACCGGACAAGTGAGGCTCCGCATGGATAGGGTCTCTTGCACCCCCGGACTTGCCGTCGTGCGCCGGGTGAGTATTGCTGCTGTCCCGTGCAATTCTTGCAATTTTGGCGCAAGGATTGCATCGTGTCACGGTTTTCCCTATAACTGATGCTCCAGCCATTCACCGGTACCACCCTATGACAAAGTCAGAAGCTGAGACCGCCATTGGCCAAGCCACAGACAAACCGGGCGGGCGCAGCATGCCAGAGACACGCTGGAGCCTAGTGCAAAAGGTCAAGGAAAAGGATGACCAGAAGGCCAAGGTCGCACTGGGCGAACTCATGAAGATTTACTGGGATCCCCTTCGTGCCTTTGCCCTCGGAAGGGGTGAGCCTCTCTCTGATGTGGATGATGCGGTACAGGGCTTCTACGAGATGCTCATCACGCGCGGCTCCATGCTGAGCGTGGATCAGGATAGGGGGCGGCTGCGCTCCTTTCTCCGGGCGTCGTTTGAGAGGTACCTCATCGATCAATGGGACAAGCGCTCGGCAGCCAAACGCGGTGGTGGCAGGTATCATGTGTCGCTGGATCAGGAGGAGCAGGAGCACCACCAGCTCAAGGAGCTGTCCCATGACATGACGCCGGAACGCATCTTCGAGCGGCGCTGGGTGCTCACGCTGCTGGCACGCGTGATGGAAGCCCTCCGCGCCAACTACGCGAGCCGCGGGAAGGAAGACATCTTCGATGCCCTCAAAGGCGCCCTCGAATGGCAGAGCACCGATTTCAGCTACGCGGAGGCCGGCGAGAAAATCGGCATGAACGAAAATGCAGTGAAACAGGCCGTCTTCCGCATGCGCAAGAAGTTCGGCGAACTGCTGCGCTGGGAGGTGGCGGAGACAGTGAGTGACCCCGCGGATGTGGACGCGGAGTTGCGCGAGCTGCTCAACGCCCTGGGCAACTAGGCCAAACTCCTTTCCGGTGGCCCTTCCTCCTGCTCCCCTCTCCCACCCTCAAGAGCCGGTCATGGCGAGCTGCGGCAAATGCGAATTCACCTATGACCCGGCCATGGTGCCCGGTGGCCTGTGCCCCAGGTGCCTCCTGCTGGGCATGCACGATTCACGATTCGAGAGCCCTCCGAAAACCGTGGAAAGCAGCAGCAGCGGCAGCACAGATCAAGGCGCCAGTGGGCTGGCCACAACCCTGGAAGATGATGAACTCGCCGCCGAGCTTCCGAATTTTGAGCTTGTGGAGCGGCTGGGAAAGGGCGGCATGGGCGTGGTGTGGAAGGCGCGTGAGCGTGTGCTGAACCGCCACGTGGCCATCAAGCTGCTGCACAATGTGAAAAATGATGCCGCCTTCGTGGAGCGATTCACGCGCGAGGCCTGCGTCATGGCGCAGCTCAATCATCCGAACATTGTCACGCTCTACAGTTTCGGCCGCACCCGCTCCAACCACTGCTACCTGGTGATGGAGATGGTGGATGGCGCCGATCTCGCGGATCTGATGACACACCACCGTCTGGATGTGCCCACCGCATTGACGATCGTGCATGACATCTGCGAAGCGCTGAGCCACGCGCATGATGCCGGCTTCGTTCACCGCGACATCAAGCCGGGCAATGTGCTGATCGACCGGCACGGTCGCATCAAGGTTGCAGACTTCGGTCTCGCCCGGCTCACACGCATGTCGGACAAGGACACCCTGGCCATCACCAAGCAGGGTTGGGCGGTCGGCACGCCACACTATACCGCACCCGAGCAGGCCAATGGGCGCGGCGATGAGGATCACCGCGCTGACATTTACAGCCTGGGGGTGATGCTCTACCAGATGCTCACCGGTGAGCTGCCCATCGGAATCTTCCGCCCTCCGTCGCTGAAGCAGAAAATGGACAGGCGGCTCGACAAGGTGGTGCTCCGCGCGCTGCAGGAGGAGCCGGAAAAACGGTATCAGGAGATCGGGGAGCTGAGCAGGGAGGTCCAGACCATCCGGGAGGACGTGGACCCGGTACTGCTGGAGGAGCAGAAGGAAGTGCGACGCGCCGCACGGCGGCGGCAGCGTCTGGAGATTGCTCTCGCCATTTCGCTATCCCTGGTCCTCGGAACCATGGGTGCCTGGTATGTCAGGGACTGGCTGGAAACGCCCGGCTCCAACAGACTCGAGGTTGCCGAGCCCCCTCTTCCCGATGGAGGAGTAAGCGTGCTCCGCCTCCCACCTGCCAAGGCGGACGAGAGCCCCTCCATCACTCGCGAGGTTCGCCTTCAGCCTCCTGCCTTGTCCAAGGGCAGCCTTTTCGGACGCAGCCTGAGCACCCGGGGGGACTGGCTCGCGATAGGCGCCCCCAATGACACCTCGCGAAGCCTTTTCGATTTGGGCACGGTCTATCTCTACAAACGCGATGAGAGGGGCACATGGGCGCTGCAGCAGCGGCTCGCGAATCCACATCCGGGGCGCGGCTGCCGCTTTGGTCACGAGGTGACGCTCTGCGGAGACCAACTGGTGGTGGGTTCTCCCCGTCATCCGAAGGCGCCGAAGGGAATGGGCGCTGTGGATGTCTATGAACTGCATGCGCCTACGGGACGCTGGCGGCCAACAGGGATGGAGAGCCGACTGCTCAAAACCACTGCCATGGGAGTGAAGGTGCTGGCCTGCAAGGGACGCTTCCTGGCGATTGAGTCGAACAGCAGCTTCAGCACCGCATCACTAGCGGGGAAGGTCCACTTGTACACGCCGTCTGATACCACCCCAGGCCCCGGTCACATGGAACTCACCAGCCTGGACAACATCTCGTTCTCGACGGACGTGGCAATGGTCAATGCGAATGAATTCATCTCATGCCTGGGGAGTGCTGGCCGTCCGGCAGACTCCAATGCCCCGACTCTGCTCCACGTGTCCCACAAAGACGGAAGATGGGGCACGCAACCCCTGGCCAGACCTTCATCCGACAACGGCGCCAGGCCTCCGGATGAATTCCAGAGCATTGCGGCCACGGACAGCCTCGTGGCTGCCGGGAGTCCGAAGTGGAATCACCTGACTGGCATCGTGTGGATCCTGCGCCGGGATGCCGCGGGTGGATTCTCCCACGAGACCTTTCTCCATCCAGAACAGGCGCAGGGTTCAGGGGAGTTTGGCAAATCAGTGGCCACCTCAGGATCATGGGTGGCAGTCGGCGCGGACCATTGCGTGGCGGAGGAGGCCCACCGGGGAGCCGTGAGCCTTTTCCAGAGACAGGAAGGAGCGGCGGGAAAATGGGACAGGCGCCTCTACATTCCCGCCACCTCTCGCAGCGGCGCCGCTGGTTTCGGCTACAGCCTCGCACTCACTCCGCGGATGATTGCGGTGGGAGCTCCAAATTCCGGAATGGCAGAATCCATGGATCCTGCGGACATGGATACGGCGACGGGCGCCGTCTTCATCTATGAGTTTGCCGAGCCGCTGCCTTGAGGACAAGGACAACGTCCGTCACACCATGTCGATGTACTTCTGGTTGAGATGGCGCATACGCCGGGCCAGCACCTCGCAGATGCGGGTGACCAGACGGTAGGCCACCTTCGGCCGCACTTCGTGCATCCGCTCCAGATTCTCCTGCGTGGCGCGCCAGACTTCCACCTCCGTGACGGCTCTCACCGTGGCGCTGGATGGACCGGGATCGAAGATGCTGACCTCACCAATGGATCCCGTCTGGGTAATCTCCGCAATGGCATGATTCCCGCGGTCCCCCTTCTTGAGCACCTCCACGGTACCCTTCAGAATCAGGTAGAGGTACTTGTTTACATCACCCTCTTCAATGATCGTTTCACCTGCGACATAGTGCCGCGCCTCTCCAAAAATCGAAAGCTGGGCGACGTCTTCGGGCGGGAAATTGCTGAGCAGCGGGGAAAGGGAGGCCATGGGAGGTGTCTCTAGAGTTGTTGGGCGAGAGTAGTCCAGCTTTCCATCACTTCACGCAGATTTTGCTGAAGGATGTGCCAGTACCATGATGATGGGAGTTACACGCCGCGAATTGATCCTCATGTCCATCAATTCGGTGAACTGAGAATGAGGTTACGCGGCTGGCAAGAATCCCAGCCACTTTCTCACTTCCACCAGTCGGGAATCTTCCCTGCGCCATCCATGGGAGGAATGCGCATCTTCACCTTGTCCTTGGAAGGATGGACAATCCACGCGGTGGCATCTCCCATCTTCATCAACTCACCGGGCTGCACTTCATAATCCCATTCCTTGTTCACCGTCTTGCTGGCGTTGTTGCCAAACATGCCCGAACTCCTCGACACCTTCTTCTTCTCGATCTTGGCAATGAACTCCGCGACTGCCAGAGCGCCTTCGGGATCTGGCTGGCGGAAGGCAATGCGCGAACGGCAGTTCAGCGTAAGCACCTGCGCCTTCTCCTTGGTGAGCACCGGGAAGAGCGAGGCATCCGACTGCATGCCCAGGATGAGGCAGCAGTTCGCAGCACGCAGTCGGTCGATGACGTTGTGGTCCGAGATGCCATCCTCATTCGCGGTAGCCAGCGCCTGGAACTCATCCAGCACGGCCAGCAATAGATTCTCGCCCTTGCGCTGCGCCTTCGGTTTGTCGAACCGCATCATCGCGTGCGTGTAGAACAGCAGCTTGATGTAGGTGTTGATGTAGCGGCGCTCGGTCTGGAAGGTTTGTGGCATGGCGGTGCAGAGCACGCGACCCTTGTCCACGTCCGAGATCTCGATGGTGTTGGGCTCGTCCGAGCAGAAGACCTCGGCAACATCGTTGTCCATGAAGAAGCCCAGGTACACCTTGATGGTGCCGATGATGCCTTCCTTCTGCTCGGCAGCGGCCGCGGAAAGGAAGGTCTGGTCGAAGTACTTGGCAAGCCGGACGCGGTCATCGTTGCTGTCCGCATCCAGAAGTTCCTCAAAGCAGGACTCCATGGTGCCCTTGTCACACAGCACCATGTACACACGCTTCAGGTTCACGGGTTTTCCGATGGCCTCCAGCAACTCGCACGCGGAGGTGATGGCCTGCTGCGCCGCAGGCTTGAAGAAGGAGCTCTGCTCGCCCCCCGTGACGGAGGCGCCGGTGTCCACGAGATTCTTGGCATGCGTGTTGTAGGGCAGCCGCTTGTCCGAAATGAGATTGTAGCGCTCTTTGGGCTTCCACTCGGTCATGGCGCGATCCGGGCGCACCTCGAGCACGCAGATGGCCTCCGGCCTCCCGTGGCCTTTGGCATGCTCGATGACGGTGAAATGCTCATCCCCTTTCGCGCCCAGCACCAGCCCGCCCCAGTTGGGCCGCGCGACACTGATCTGGTGAAGCAGCGGGTTGAATCCCGACGTAGTCTTGCCGACCCCGGTATCCCCCGTGATGAGCCAGTGACGGGTGAACTCGCCCGGCTTCCATTTCAGGTGCTTGTATTTGACGATGTACTCCTCGTTCTTGAAGAACTTCGGGTTCCAAAGTAGAACGACAAGCGCAAGAACAACTGCACCCGCAGCAACGCCCAGAGGCTGCGCCACAGACACAATGCGACCAGCCGAGTCGGCCACGAGCATCGATTTGCCCGCCATGACTCCGCTGTACCCTTCAAACTGCATCGCATACCAGATGCCAGAAATCGCGACGCCGGCGGCGATGAGGAGACGGAGGAGAGCTACCATGGGA
>JAEYUU010000544.1 GCA_023429545.1 Verrucomicrobiota bacterium | reverse complement strand
GAGGCTAGCAATCGCTCCATCTGCTCCTCAAAGGAAAGCGCGCGCAACGACGCCCCTGGAGGCAGCCCCGTGAGCGCGAAGCTGAGCCTGCGCGCCAGTGCATCGGGACTCGCAGGAGGTGATGGGTTCAGCCCCTCCGCCTCCAGGCGCGCGAGAATGAAGCGGTCCAGAGCACTGGCGGACCATGCGGCATCCTTCACGACCGGAGGCGCGGGATTGCGCACCGGCTGGAAACACCACTGCTGCTTCCGCTCCTCATACTTTGCCGCCCACGACCTGCCAGCGCCAGCCTCGGGTGGTTGCGGTGGCTGATGAAAAGGCGGTCCCTCCGCGTACAGCGACGCGAAGGCGAAGCTGCAGGCCATGAGAAGTTGAGATGGCAGCAGATGGTCCACGGAGAAGAGCTAGAATAACAGGCCGGAGGGAAAATCCTATCAGGAGAGGGCAGACCGCGTCCACCCAACATCCGGGTCAGGGCGGGTCGCTGCTAGAATGAACCTCACGGGGCGTACTCCTGCCCTGTCGATCCATCCGTGCGAATCCCCCGATGAAACCAGGCCTCCCGATTCTATGGATCATTCCCTGTCTGGGCATGGGCCTGCCCACTTGGCTGGAGGCGAAGGAGGAAAAACCCAAGAAAGCCTTCGCCATCACGGAAACGGACCGGCGTCACTGGGCGTTTCAACCCATTGGAAACGCGGTGTCCCCGCCAAAGGAGGGCCATGCAATCGGGCTGGGACCTGTCGACCAGTTCATTGCGGCCAAGCTGAATGCGGCAGGGCTTTCGTTTTCTCCACCGGCAGGCAGGCGGGAGTTGATCCGGCGCGCCACCTTTGATCTCACGGGCCTGCCTCCCTCCCCCGAGGAGGTGCAGGCATTTGTGAACGATGACTCGCCGGACGCCTATCCCCATCTGGTGGAGAAGCTCCTCGGCAGCCCTCACCATGGAGAGCACTGGGCCCGCCACTGGCTGGATGTGGCGCGCTATTCCGATACCAAGGGCTACGTGTATGCACGCGAAGAGAGGCGCTATGTGCATGCCTCGCACTACCGCGACTGGGTGGTGCGCGCGCTGAATGATGACATGCCCTATGATCGCTTCCTCCTGCTGCAGATCGCGGCGGATCAAGTGGAGCCCGCCCATTCCCCGCATCTGGCAGCGATGGGCCTGCTCACCCTGGGCCGGCGCTTCCTGGGTGTGACCCATGACATCATCGATGACCGCATCGACGTGGTGACGCGCGGGGCGCTCGGGCTGACGGTGAGCTGCGCCCGCTGCCACGACCACAAACTCGATCCCATCCCCACCCGGGATTACTATGCCCTGTACGGCGTCTTCAAGAACAGCCATGAGAAGCTGGTGCGCTGCGAAGACTCCGAGGTCGATGCGACGTACGCCAGGGAGCTCGCGGCGCGTGAGAAGAAGCTGCGCGACACCCTGACCCTGCGGCGTGAAGAGACCTCCGCGCGGGCGCGCGCCAAGGTCCGCGAACATCTGCTCGCGCAGTTCGAGCTGGACCTGTATCCCGAGGAAAACTTCGGCCAGCTTCTGGATGCCGATTCCCTGAACCCCGTGGTGGTGCGGCTCTGGCAGCAATATCTGGAGCGTGCGCGTGCCGTGCAGGACCCGGTGTTCAGCGCATGGCATGCATTCCAGAACCTGCGCGCGGATGAGTTCACCCAACGCAGCGCGGCAGTGCTCGCGGAGTTTCGCAAGGGGAAGGTAAACCGGCGGGTGCTGGAGGCCTTTGCCACGCCACCAGCCAGCATCCGGGAGGTCGCGGATCGCTACGGTGCGCTCTTTGCAGATGTGGAGAAACAATGGAAAGCCGCGCTGGCAGCAAACCCGAAGGCTCGCGCCCTGCCAGATGCGGATGCGGAAGCCCTGCGGCAGGTGCTGTACGGACCCGGTTCCCCCATCCTGGTGCCGGATGAGCACATCGCCAATATCGAAATGTACTTCACCTCGCAAAACGTGGTGGAACTCTGGAAGCTGCAGGGTGAGGTGGACCGCTGGCTGCTGGAGCCCCGCGCGCCCAAGTATGCGACCGTGCTGGAAGACCGGCCTGAGCCGGTTGCCGTGCGGGTGTTTGAGCGTGGCAATCCGCTGACCAAGGGGAAAGAGGTGACGCGCCATTTCCTTGAGATCCTCTCGGGAGGCAAGCCCACCGCCTTCGCCCGGGGCAGTGGGAGACTTGAGCTGGCGCGTGCGATTGTGCATACGGACAATCCCCTGACGGCACGCGTCATGGTGAACCGCGTGTGGATGCACCACTTCGGCCAGGGGCTTGTGAATACGCCGAGCGATTTCGGAAGGAAAGGCGGCAGGCCAAGCCACCCCGAACTGCTCGACTGGCTGGCACGCCGTTTCATGAAGAGCGGATGGAGCCTGAAGGCGCTGCACCGGGACATCGTGCTCACCAGAGCCTACCAGCAGAGCTCGAAAGGCCCCGCCGATGCCGCGGCGCGGAGCATGGCCCAGGAGAAAGACCCGGAGAACAAGCTGCTCTGGCGCGCGAATACGCACCGCCTTAGCATCGAGGAAGCACGGGATACCTGGCTCACCGCGGCGGGACATCTGGAC
>JAEYUU010000516.1 GCA_023429545.1 Verrucomicrobiota bacterium | reverse complement strand
CTCCTTGCTGGCGGGCAGGCTGGGGCCGCTGACGGCGATCTCGATGGGCGTGGGCGCGCCGAAGCTCATCACGCGGCTCACGATGTCCTGCGGCTCAAAGGACAGCCGCACATCCGGAAGCTGCTCGCCCAGCACCTTGCGCAAGCGCTCCTGGAAGGCCTCCACCTCCACGCCGGAGTCCGGGCGGAGCTGCACCGCGAGCCAGCCTTCTTCCGGACCGCCGTTCCACAGGTGCACGAGATTCACGGGGAAGCTGGAGTTGTGCACCCCGACCATGCCGATGGACATCTCGACCTTGTCCTGCCCGCCCGCCTCATCCGCGATGACCTTCAGGATTTTTTGCGCGATGCCCTCGGTGATGCCCACCTGCGTGCCGCTCGGGGCGCGGAAGCGAACGGAGAACTGGCCGCTGTCCGTCTTTGGGAAAAGCTCGGAGCCGAGGAAGGGGGCAAACGAGACGATGGTGAGCACCGCTGCGGCGAGATACGCGGGCACCAGCACCCACCGCATGGTGACGGCGGCCTTCACGACACCCCGGTACGAGCGGACAATGAAGTTCGGCTTTGATTCGTGGTGCTTCGTGTTCTTCGGCAGGAGCCACACCGCCAGCACCGGCACCAGCGTGCTGGAAAGCACGAACGAGGCCGCCATCGCGAAGCCCACGGCGAGCGCGAGCGGCACGAACAGGGCCAGCGCCGCGCCTTCCATGAAGAAGGCGGGGATGAACACCGCCAGGATGCACAGCATCGCCAGCAATCGTGGCGTGGTGGTCTCCAGCGTGCCGTCGAGCGCGGCGCGGGCCAGCGTCTTGCCACGCGCCAGATGCGTGTGGATGTTCTCCACGGTGACGGTCGCTTCATCCACGAGAATGCCGACCGCGAGCGCCAGGCCGCCCAGCGTCATGAGGTGGATGTTCTGCCCGCTGATCCACAGGCCGAACGCGGCGGCCAGCAGCGAGAGCGGGATATTGATGACCACGATGAAGGCGGTGCGCAGGTCCCGCAGGAAGAGGAGCACCATCAATCCGGTGAGCACCGCGCCCAGCGCACCTTCCTTCACGAGGTCCCGGATGCTGCGGTTGACCACGGGCGTCTGGTCGAACTCAAAGCTGACCTTGATGCCGTCCGGCAGCAGCTTTTGGAATTCCGGCACGGACTCGCGCACTTTCTTGACAACCTCCCGCGTGGAGGCCTCGGCGCGTTTCGGCACGGGCAGGTACACCGTGCGCTTGCCATACGCGACCGCCACGGAGGTGGTCACGTCCGCGGAGTCGGACACGGTGGCCACATCACGGATGAAGACCGCGCCCTTCTCCGTGTGTCGCAGCGGCACCGCCTCCAGGTCCTTCACGTTGGAGACGATGGCGTTCGTCGCCACGATGGGATAGCGCCCATCGAGGTTCATGTTGCCGGAGGGGCTGATGGGATTGCCCTTCGCAATCGCCTTCACAATGTCATCCGGCGAAAGGCCGTACGACCTCATGCGGTCCGGATTCACATTCACGATGATGCCGCGCGAGCTGCCCCCGAACGGTGGCGGCGCGGACACGCCCGGCAGGGTGGCGAAGGCCGGGCGCACCTTGTTGAGCGCCTGATCCTGCATCTGGTTGAGGGTGATGTCCGGGTCATCGGTCGAGAAAACCAAATGACCGACCGCGACACTGCCGGCGTCGAAGCGCATGATGAAGGGCGCCACCGTACCGGGCGGCATGAAGGCGCGACTGCGGTTCACCTGCGCCACCGTCTCCGACATCGCCTGGCTCATGTCGGTGCCCGGATGAAACTGCAGCTTCATGATCGAGGCGCCCTGGATCGACTTGCTCTCGACGTGGGCGATGTTGGCGATGTACAGGAAGTGGTACTCGTAGCGGTAGGTCAGGTAACCCTCCATCTGCAGCGGGTCCATGCCGCCGTAGGGCTGGGCGACGTAGATCGTCGGGATGCCCAGCGGCGGGAAGATGTCGCGCGTCATGCGCTGCAACCCCAGCCAGGCGCCCAGGGCGACCGCCACCACGGCAACAAGCACGGTCCAGGGATGACGGAGGGCAAAACGGGCGAGATTCATGCGGGGAAAACGGGCGGACGGAAAGGGGCAAAGCGGCTCGGCTTTCGATTACGGGCACCGTAAAACGCGCGCCGCGGGAATTCTATCCAAAAAAAGCCAACCCGAGAATCTCCCGAGCCGGGGCTCACGCCAAAGCGCCAAGGATCATCCGCATCTCCACCCTCTTTCTTGGCGCCTTTGCGCCTTGGCGTGAGTCCTCCCGAAAGCCCCGCGGCAGCTTGCTCCTGGAAATTGTCGCTTTAGGGGGCGAGCGGCTCGGCGCGAATGCGCAGGAATCGACGCGGCATCACGGAAAGCGAAATTCGCCCCTGCAAAAGCTCAGCGGTGCTGGAATCCGTCACCCCCGTTGTCGTCCATGAGACCAGATCGCTGGACGCCTCAAGCACCAGGTGCGCGTCCGGGCGCAGGACGCGCGGCATGCTGATTTGAAAAAAGCCGCCACTGATGTCACGGGTCAGTTCGGGACGGCTAAACGTGTCGTCCAGGCGAGTGCCGGCAAGATACTCCATCAGGTTCGATGAACCATCGCCATCCGAGTCATGATCGGCAGACAGGCGAAACGAGTGCGCCAAGGCCTTGAAGGCATTCAAACGCCCACCGGTGACGCAAATGCCGCCATAGCTTGGCCGGATGACCACCGAATCCAAAACGGAGGTTTTCACCTGGGCGGCAGTCCAGGCAGGGTTGGCCGATTTCACCACGCAGCACACGGCAGCCACAAAGGGGGTGGACATGGAAGTTCCGGTCCAGCTGCCATAGGCGGTCCCCAGCACGGTGGACAGAATTTCCCGCCCGGGAGCAAACAAGTCAACGCTTGTCAGCCCGTAGTTCGATGGAGTGGAGGCTCCCGACCACCTCACATCGTTTCGCTCATGATTGCCCTCCGCGATGATGTTTGGGTGCGCATAAGAGCTCGGGTAGTTGGGGGTCGCATCGTTATTGACGCCTTGATTGCCCGCACAGATGACGAGGACGATGCCGGCAGCCTCGCACGCATTGAACTCCGTGGAGAGCGCGCTGCTGAATGGATAATTCTGGAGCGACAAGATCATCACCTCCACACCTCGCAGACGAGCATAGGTGGTGGCCGCAATCAGGTTGGAGGTGAGGCCGGAATTGTTGGAATTGAGAATCTTGCAGACCAGGATGGGCACATCGTCGAGCATCCCGGCGACCCCAACGCCGTTGTTCCGATTCGCCGCGATGATTCCGGCCACATGCGAACCGTGTCCATGATCATCGCTCGGATCCTTGTCGTTGTTGACGAAATCCCAGCCGTGGAGGTCGTCAATTTTGCCGCTTGTGTCATTGTCCAATCCATCCTCCACCTCACCCGGATTGATCCACGCGCGATTCTGCAAATCCGGATGCGTGAAATTCAGGCCTGAATCCAGGACGGCAATCACAACGTCCTGCACGCTCCAGACGCCCTGCCAAAACTCCGGACCATCCACATCCGCATCGGCGACTCCCCCAGATTGGCCCGTGTTGTGCAGGC
The DNA here is from genome assembly GCA_023429545.1 of Verrucomicrobiota bacterium. Lineage (GTDB taxonomy): Bacteria > Verrucomicrobiota > Verrucomicrobiia > Verrucomicrobiales > Verrucomicrobiaceae > Roseimicrobium. The sequence continues at coordinate 1,215 of JAEYUU010000516.1, read as the reverse complement.
CCCATTGCTCGGAAAACCTTGGATCATTTGGCTCCCCTCCGCCAAAACCCACACCGTCCGGCTCCGCGGATTCCACAAGCTCCGGATGTTCGGCAAAAAACTTCAACGCCGCCGGCATTGCGTCCAAATCCGCTGTTGCCAACCGGACCGTGAAGGTGCCGTCCGCGATCTTGTAGCCCAACGCCATGCCTGCGGCCCCTAAACGCTGGCGCATGCCGGCCTCATCCACGCCCTGCACCAGCTTTACAATCAACTGATCCGCGAGAAACATCTCACGCTTCAGGCAGACCGCCTGTGCCGCAAGCCCATGCAACTGCCATGACTCGACCACCCGCACCAAGCGAGGCTGAACCGGCGTTCTGACAAGGCGCACACGCCTCCATCGATCCGGCTCATTCGTCGCTTCCATCCTCATGTCCAGCACCGTGCCGTTGGCAACAGCCCGCTCCACGGGATGTGCGGACGCGGGCGAATCCGCTTGCAGGAAGTCCAAGCCCTGCACGGGAAAACCGGATGGCAAGGGCTTCGCTGGGACAGGCAACGCCGCTTGGGCGCCAGGACGAACAACACCTCCCGGGGGCCTGTTCCCGTTTTCCTGCCCAGTCAGGGCTTCAGGCGCCGGAGATCTCAACTCGTGGATCAAAACCAGGAGCAGGATGCCTGCCGCCAGAGCCAGGACAGAGAATCTCTTGGGAGGGAGTTTCACGGCGAAACCGAGGTTGAATCAACTGGCTGCATCCGCCACCTCAACACCCAGCTCGCGCAGTTGCTGGCGGACGACCTGCAGGACCTTGCGACCTTCGGCGGTGATGCGGTAGGCGCGCGGGGCCTTGGGGCCGCGGGCGGGATCGGCCTTCGACTTCAGCCAGCCGTTTTTTTCCAGTCGCTTGAGCAGCGGGTACAGGGTGCCGGGGCTGACCTCATAACCGTGGTGGGCGAGTTCCTTGAGCATCCACTGGCCGACCACCTCGCCCTCCGCCGCATGGTGGAGGATGTGGATCTTCCAGAAGGAAAGCAGGATTTCCCGGTTGATCAGCTTGCGGTCCATGGCCTGAAACCATGAACCCACCTGCCGGCCTCGTCCAGCAGCATCCGCCCCAACCGCCAGTCCCACGCAACGATTTCGTCACACAAGTTTCCCTGGAACCAGCACCGGCAGCCTATTACGGTCACCGTAATACGCAGGCCACTCCCCACTCCCCACTCCCCACTCCC
>JAEYUU010000505.1 GCA_023429545.1 Verrucomicrobiota bacterium | reverse complement strand
AACACTTCGCGGAAGTGGGGGTTGCCCGCGGGTGGATCGTAGTTGAGCAGCATCCGGTCGAGCGCGGGGCCGTCATCCACCAGTGCCCGCATGCGCTGCCTCCAGAGAGCCTGCACCTCGGGAATGGCGGCAGGCTGCCCACCTCCGAGCATGCGCATGTCCGGATGGGAGTGCATGGCCGCGCCGAGGTCATCCATCAGTTCCTGGATGCCGCTGGGGCCGGAGAGCCTCTGGCCGATGTGCGAGAAAGTCATTGGCGTGAGGATCCATGGTTCGTGGCAGAAGGTCAATACCGCGTGGTGACCCCATTCACATGAGCGTGAATGAACTGAAGCCGGTGGCGGGTGTCCATGCATCCCGTGGGACGGTAGTTTTCATTGAAAAGCCGCCGTGCACTCCTTAGAATTTCCTTATCATGACCTTCCGACCCCTATCTGCCATGGCCCTTCTGCTGGGTGCGCTGGCCTTGTCGTCGTGCTCCAGTACGACGCCAACCGCCAAGCAGATGGACCGCTACTACGCCAAGGCGGAGGAGATGGCGCAGTCCCAGATCGACATCATCGATGACCAGTTGAAGCGGGGGGTGATCACACAGGAAGCCTACGACGATCGACTGAAGTGGATACGGAACAACATCCCGAACCAGGCCCAGGACATGGCTTGGGCGAGGCATGAAATATCCGATGCTCAAAAGCGGCAACTGGGCATTCCCACCGGGGGCTCTCCGGTGCAGATGAGCCTGCCAAGCGCGGGCGCTGCAGGCGGCTTCTACCGGCCCTACAACCAACAAGGCGGGGACTTGAACAGCAGCAACTACGGTACCGCGGGTGCGGGTGCTATGTGGAGAGGGTACCAGCCCGGGTCGATGGCGGGCAGCCTGGGAGGTTCACGTTAACATGACAGGTGCTGCGGCGGTCATGCGTGTGCTGGTGCTGGTGCTCGTGCCCTGTTTGCTGCTCACGCAGTGCGGCATCCCCTATCGCGCACGCGTTGCGGTTGCCCAAGCCGTGGCGAAGACGAAAAGGCCGAAGAAGCAGAAAGCCACTGCGCCCGAGAAGGGACTGCGCGGCCTCATGAACGACGGCCAGGCCATTGCCAGCTCAGGGGCTGCAGGCGCGCCCGGTGTCGGCGGAATGCCAGGAGCTCCCGCCACCAGCGCCGAGGGAGGGGTGTTTGACTTCTCCAACGTGGTCCAGACGCAGGTGCAGGGTTTTGGGCGGGTGGGCTGGCACAACAGCCTCACCACGGCCGCGCAGGACGCGCGCCAGACCGGGAAACCCATCCTCATCCTCTTCACGCACCAGGGGAGCAGTGCCGCCCAGGCTCTGGAGAATACACTCATCCTGACCCCGGAGTTTCGTTCGCTGGTGACGGAACAGTACGTCCCGCTGCGCATCAACTACGGGGATACGGACACGCGCCAGAGTCCCTTTTACCGGGATTTCAAGACGAAGCTGGAGGCCAGGGGGTTTCCCACCGTGGTGGTGACGCTGCCAGACGGCACGGAAGTGGAGCGCATCGCGGGGTACAATCAAAAGACGGCGGGCGAGGAAGCTTCGTACAAGAAGGCATATCTGCAGCGCCTGGAAAAGGCCGTGGAAGAATGCAAGAGGGCCACCCTGGCACGCCGTCAGAAGCTGGAGTCCCAACGCTACCGCATGTGGACCAGCAAGGATGGAACGCAGGTATTCGCCCGTCTTGATTCACTGGATGCGAACATGGCCACCTTCACCACAGAATGGGGCGAACCCTTCAAGACATTCCTTAATCGGTTGAGTGAGGAGGATCAGGCGCAAGTGGCGGCGCGGCGGGGTGAGGGGTGAGGGCAGTTTGCGGTGGTGAAGCCGTTGTTGATCACTCGTTGAGCGATGGTTTTAAGTCACCACGTGACGCCACAGCTCAACTACCGCAAACGACGCCCAGCTCCTCCCTCACTTCGCCGGCGCTGGATCCCACCACATGGCGCGGAAGGGATGGTTGTCGATGAGGTTGGCCTGCACGCCTTTCAGATTGGAGCGGCGGAACTGTACACCGACATAATGATACACGGGAATGATGGGCGCCTGCTCGCTGATCAAAAGTTTTTCCGCATTGCTGAAAATTTCATGGCGCTTCGTGGTATCCGCCTCGGCAGCGGCGGCGGCGATGAAGCCATCATAGGCCGGGCTTTCCCAGCCGGTGCGGTTGTTGCCATTGCCGATGGTGAACATCTCCAGGAACGTGTTGGGATCATTGTAGTCCCCCACCCAGCTTGAGCGGCACAGATCGTAACTCAGCTCGCGCATGGCGCTCAGCCAGATCTTCTGCTCCTTCTTGTCGAGGTTCACGGTGACGCCGAGGGTCTGCTGCCACATGGACTGCAGCTCCACGGCGATGTTGCGCTCGATGGGCAGCGGCAGATGCAGATACTCCACGCGGGGGAATCCGCGCCCACCAGGGTAGCCTGCCTCCGCGAGCAGTGCCCTGGCCTTCTCGGGATTGTAGTCCGGGCCGGGCGGCGGCTGGTAGTTCTGCCCGGTGCCGGGCGGCGTGAGTGAGAAGGCGGTCTGCTCGCCAAGTTGCGTGATTTTTTCCACGATGCGCCTGCGGTCCACCGCGTACGCGAAGGCGAGCCTCACTCTGGGATCCGTGAAGGGTGGCTTCTTCGTGTTCACGCGGATGAACCACGTGCCGAGGAAGGGACCGGTGTGGAAGTACTCCTGCTGTTTCAGCTTGGGCACGAGCGAGAGCGGTACCATGCCCTTGTCCATCAGCAGGTCCGCCTGGCCGGTGAGGAAGTAGTTCAGCGCGGTGTTGGCCTCGCTGATGGGCATCACTTCCACCGTGCGCATCTTCACGTTGTCGCGGTCCCAGTAGTTGTGGCTCTTGATGAGGCGGATCTTGTCATCGATGAGCCACTCATCCATAACATAGGGACCGTTGCCGATGATGTTGCCCGCCTTGATCCAGGAGTCGCCATGTTTTTCCACGGTGCCGCGGTGCACCGGTGCCAGGGTGAGGAAGGCGCAGAGATCAATCCAGTAAGGAATGGGATTCTCCAGGATGCATTCAAGCGTGTGATCATCCAGCGCGCGCACGCCCACCTTGGAGAAGTCCGTCAGCTTGCCTTCATTGAAGGACTTCGCGTTCACCAGCGGGTAGAGCTGCGGTGCGTAGTCGGAGGCGGTGGCGGGGCTGAGGGCGCGCTGCCATGACCACACAAAGTCATGCGCGGTCACCGGATCGCCGTTGCTCCAGACGGCATCCTTTCGCAGGAAGAACACATAACGCTTCTTGTCCTCGCTGACCTCCCAGCGCTCCGCCACGGCGGGTTCAGATTTGCCGGCGGTGTTGCGGCACAGTCCCTCGAAGAGTGACTCGCTGATGCGCATGCTCACCTGGTCGGTGGCTTTTGCGGGATCCGGCGTTTCGATCTCCGCGCTGTTGATGAAGACCAGATCCGCGCGCTTTTCCGCGTCGCCACAGGCGCCCAGCAGGAGGAACAACGGCAGGGCAAGAGCGGAGCGGAGGGCGCGGGACACGGCATCACTCTTGCGGCATCTGCGCATCTCGCAATGGGAAAGCGGGCGGGAGCATTGCAGCGCGACCAGGCGCTGGTAGACTGCGGCATGGTAGATC
>JAEYUU010000452.1 GCA_023429545.1 Verrucomicrobiota bacterium | reverse complement strand
GATTCAAGCCGTGATTTGTGTTCCCCTCCAAAAGGCCGGACGCCTCGTGGCGGCCATGGCGGTGCACATGGCGGTGCCCCGGATATGGACAGACGATGAGGCTGAACTGGTGCGTGCGGTGGCTGCGCGATGCTGGGAATCCATCGAGCGTGCGCGCCTGGAACGCGGACTGCGCGAGAGTGAGGCGCGCTATCGCTCCCTGTTCGAATCCATTGATGAGGGCTTCTGTGTGGTGGAGATGCTGTATGATGATCAACAGCGTCCCGTGGATTACATGTTCATCGAAGTGAACCCGGTTTTCGAGAAACAGGCGGGCATGAAAGACGCTACTGGGAAGCGCATGCTGGAGTTCGTTTCCAGTATCGAGGCACACTGGCTTGAGAATTATGACCGGGTGATGCGTACGGGTGAACCCCTTCGGTTCGCGGCGGAATACAAAGGGCTGGACCGGTGGTTCGACGTGTACGCCTTCCGTATCGGAACGACCGCGGGCACGCGACTGGCGGTGCTTTTCAACAACATTACGGAGCGGAAGCTCGCAGATGATGCCCTGCGTGCCAGTGAAGAACGGGCGCGCGCGGCGTCAGCAGCGAAGGACACGTTCCTTGCCCAGCTTTCGCATGAACTCCGCACCCCCCTGACTCCGGTGCTGATGACGGCTGCCACCTTGAGGGATGATCCCAGCATCAGCGTGCCTGCTCGCGAGGCATTCGCCATGATCGAGCGATATGTCAATCTCGAGGCCCGCTTGATCGATGACCTGCTCGATATCACGCGTGTCACCCAGGGCAAGCTGGCATTGCGGTCTGATCTTTGTGACATTCATGCCGTCCTTAACGAGGCGGTCGAGATCATCGGGGATGGCGCACAGGAAAAGGGCATCACGCTCAAGGCGGACCTGGGCGCGCAGCGCACTGCTTTTTTTGGCGATGCAGCAAGACTGCAGCAGGTGTTCTGGAACATTTTGCAGAATGCGGTGAAATACTCCTCCGGTGGAAGCTCTGTGTGCATCACGACACGCGACACCCCCGCCGCAGATCCGGACCATGCGCAGAAAGGTATCTGCATCGAAGTCAGCGACGAAGGAATGGGATTCGAACCGGCGGAGGCGGAGAAACTTTTCCACCCGTTTCATCAGGCACACTCGGCCAAGGGATCCGGCCTGGGGCTTGGGCTCGCCATCGCCCGCGCCATTGTGGAGCAGCACTCCGGCAGCATCACTGCAAAGAGTCCGGGCCCAGGACAGGGTGCCACCTTCACCATCGAGTTTCCCACTGCAGTTCCACCTGTCGAGAGCGCCACTTCAACTCCCCGGGACACCGCAGTGGCGGACCCGGCGCTGCCCCTTCGCTCTCTGCGCCTCTTGTTGGTGGAGGATCATGAGGCAACCCTGCAAGTGATCTCCCGCCTGCTGGCACGCGCCGGCCATGCGGTCAAAGTCGCAAGATCGATTCGTGAAGGCCGTGACGTCGCGCGTGAACATACCTTCGATTTCGTGATCTCCGATCTGGGACTCCCGGATGGAATGGGAACCGAACTGATGAAGGTACTTCGGGATACCTATGGATTAACCGGCGTGGCACTCAGCGGCTACGGGATGGAGGATGATGTCCGTCGCTCGCGGGCTGCCGGTTTCACCGCCCACCTCGTGAAGCCGGTGAAGTTTCATGAACTGCAGAACGCGCTGCGGGTGCTTGTGGCGGAGCAGGAGAAGGGCAATGAATCATGAGGTTGCATCCGTGCCGCTCTCTGGAATGAAGGCATGGGAGGACTACCTCCACGTGTTGCCGCACTCCGGGCATTTCCACCGGTGCCAGCGCGATAAGAAGAGGAGCGGGAGCCCGATGAGCAGGCCCAAAACTCCCATGCGGCGTGGGCCCAGAAAAAAATCTGCCTGTGCGTTCTCACAACGGGGGCACGTCATGGACTGGATGGCGGCCGCTTCCGTGCAAACCGGCTCCGCCTTGAGAACGGCGAGCGCTTCTTCCACGTCATCTTCGCTGACCATCAATCGGACACCGCCCACGGCATTCGTCAGAGCCCAGTCGAGCTGGATCACGTGTTCATCGGCCACATACGCCGGTATGCCATCTCGTTCGAGACGCAACCTGCCCAGATGAGCCTCCTCCGGCTTGGCAAAGGTGGCGATGGAAACAATGTCCATGGCGGATGGCAGGGAAAGGTCTGTCCGTCTCAAGGCTACAGCTAACTCAGACCGTGTCGAATACATTCCGCGCACCGTCCCTTATGAAGACCGTGCCAATCATGCAAGAATGCCTGGGAAGCAACACGCCGTCCCACCCAAAGGTGGAGACGGCGTGTGAGAATCGTTGAGGCAATCAGATCAGAAGGTTCAGTCCACCAGCGCGGCTTCCTTCTTCTTCTTGCGGCCCTTCTTGCCACCGGCATTGCGGAGCGCCTTGGGAATCGGGTCTTCCTTCTTCTGCAGGGCGCGGCGCAGTTTGCGCAGGGCGATGTTCTGGAGCTGGCGGATACGTTCGCGCGTCACGCCGAACTCTTGGCCCACTTCCTCAAGGGTGCGCGCCTTCTGGCCGTTCAGGCCGAAGCGGGCATCGATGATCTTGCGCTCGCGCTCGTCCAGAACCGTCAGCAGCCCGTCGAGCTGGCTGTGCATGTTCTTGTGGCTGAGCAGTTCGAAGGGGTTGTGCGCGTTTTCGTCGCCCACGATTTCACCGAACTCGGTGCTGTCGTCGTCGCTGATGGGGGCGTCGAGGGACGCAGGGCGCATGGACGCGGTCTTGAGCTGGCTCAGCTTGGACCGGTCGATGCCGATTTCCTCGGAGAGCTCGTCGTCGGTGGGTTCACGTCCGAGTTCTTCGGACATGGCCATGGCCACGCGGCGCATCTTGGAGATCTTGTCCACCATGTGCACGGGCAGGCGAATCGTCTTGGACTGGTTCGCCAGCGCGCGCTTGATGGACTGTTTGATCCACCAGGCAGCGTAGGTGGAGAGCTTGCCACCCTTGTTCGGGTCGAAGCGTTCGACGGCCTTCATGAGGCCGATGTTACCTTCGGAAATCAGGTCGAGCAGGGGAAGGCCGTAGTTCGCGTAGTCCTGGGCAATCTTGACCACGAGGCGAAGGTTCGCCTTAATCATGTGGGCGCGCGCTTCTGGGTCGCCCTTTTTAATGCGATCGGCCAGCTCAACCTCCTGCTGAGGCGTAAGCAAATCGGTCTTTCCGATCTCCCGGAGGTAGATCTTGATGCCGCCGTCTAGTTCCATGTTAGCCATAATTCGGGAGGAGGAGGGGAAAATTTGGGGGTGGTCAATCTAACTTAAGTCTGACGCTTTTCTTCCACTTTTTTAAGCAATTTCTTGGCCAGACCATGGACGTTTCAGGACCGGACTCCGGTCAGGTAGGGATGACGCACCGCTGGACGCAGTGGATACGCTTCTCGTTCAACCAAAAACGCTGGAAATGGTCAATCCTAAACTTCATAATTGTAAAGATTTCGAAATATTTGGTTCAATAGGAAACGCGGTCCGGTTTTGCCAGCCACTCGTTAAATGCCAGACTGGCCTCATCCCGGAGCATTTGGCGGGCCGGAAGCTGGCGCTCTGTGTGTTTTTTTGGGATTTCCAGGTAGAGGTAGGCGTCGTCGAAGCCGCCCGCGGCGGCATCCTCGCGGGAGGCTCCGAATACCATCCGGTCCAGCCGTGCCCAGTATGCGGCGGCGAGGCACATGGGGCAGG
>JAEYUU010000446.1 GCA_023429545.1 Verrucomicrobiota bacterium | reverse complement strand
TCGCAGAGCAATCCCGTCGCCCCTTCCACCACCATTTCCGGCACTCCGGCAAGGCGCGTGGAGACACACGGCAGGCTGGCCGCCATGGCCTCCATGAGCACGGTGGGAAGGTTGTCCATCCCACCATCCCGCTCCGTCTTGCAGGCAAGCGCGAAGACCTGCGTCTCCTCCGCCAGCAGCCGGATGATTTCCGTCATGCCCAGCGGTCCGGTGAGCATGACGTGGTCCGTCAATTTGAGATTTGAGATTTGAGATTTGAGATCGGCTTCGAGGGGACCTTCACCGACGATGCGGCACTTGAAGGAAATCCCGCGATCCCTCAGCAGTCCGCAAGCGGTGACGAGATCATCGTACCCCTTTTTCTCGATGAGGCGCCCCACGCTGAGGATGCCTCCCGCGGTCTTCGTGCGGTCCGCTTGCGCGCGCGCCTGCATGAAGGGCCGGAGGTCCAGGCCATTATATACCCGCTGCACGCGGGAGGCGTCATCGGGAAATTCCTGCCGCAGCTTCCGTGCGGTGTAGTCGCTCACCGTGACTACCAGGCTGGCATCGTGGAAGAGGGAGGGAAGAGGGGGAGTCACGGTCTCTCCGCAACAGAAGATGTCATTGGCGTGTGCGGTGAAGCTGTAGCTGGTGCCGTGAAACTTCCGCAGCCACCAGCACGTCCGCGCGCCCATTCCGGCGAAGTGGGAATGCGTGTGGCTCGGCGCAGCGCCGCCCAACTGGGTGAGCACGTGGCTGATGTAGGCCGCTTCATACACCCGGTTCTTGTCTGGCCGGTCACCCCAGTGGCGCAGCGTCAGCACCACGCTCTGGGGCAGCTCGTTGGAATCCTTCCACCTCAGCACCTGGGCAATCAGCTCCTCCTCCGGCGGCAGGAAGTGCACCCGCTCCAGCAGATCCGTGGGGTAGTGGCAGACCCGCTCGTCCCGGGTGTCATGAATGGAAAAGATCAGAGGCCGCACTCCCATGCGTTCCCGCTCAAGGACCTCCCGCACACAGAACGTCTGGGTAAACGTGGGGAAACGCTCGAAGATGTAGGCGAGGTGGTATCTCGGCATGAATCAGTGCAGGGGAGGTTTTGCAGGAATACCCCTTCCTACCCGCAGGAGTGCAGAGAGGCAAAAGGCCATGCAAAAGTTCTTCCAGAATCGCCGCGAAACGTCCAGCGGTCCTTTTTGACACCTGTTATTTCAATTCCGCTTAAAATCTCGCGGTCATGCGAGCATTCCATGCAGCAATTTGCCATGCACATCGGTCAGGCGGAAGTCCCGTCCCTGGAACCGGAAAGTGAGCTTTTTGTGCTCGATGCCGAGGAGATGCAGGATGGTGGCATGCACGTCATGCACGTGGGCGCGGTCCTGCACGGCGTTGAAGCCCAGCTCGTCGGACTCGCCAAAGGTGTGGCCTGCCTTCACCCCGCCGCCTGCGAACCACATGGTGAAGGCGTCGATGTGGTGGTTGCGACCGGTCTTGTCCCGGTTCTCTCCCATCGGGGTGCGGCCGAACTCACCGCCCCAGATGACCAAGGTGTCCTCCAGCAGGCCGCGTGACTTCAGGTCCCGGATGAGAGCGGCGCATCCCTGGTCGATCTCGCGGCAGCGCGGGGGGAAGTCGTCCTCCAAGGTCTCACCCGGCCCACCGTGGCTGTCCCAGTTCGTATGGTAGAGCTGCACGAAGCGTGTGCCCCGCTCCACCAGACGGCGCGCCAGCAGGCAGTTGCGGGCAAAGGACGGCTGCACCGGGTCCACGCCGTAGAGGTCCAGCGTGGCTTGGCTTTCACCGCTGATGTCGATGAGATCCGGCGCGCTCGTCTGCATGCGGTACGCCATCTCGTAGGAATTGATGCGCGTCTGGATCTCGGCATCACCAGTCTCCACGAGGCGGGCGAGGTTCAACTCGCGGATGGCATCGATGGTGTGGCGCTGGCTGACACTGCTCACGCCACCGGGATTGCTGAGATTCAGGATGGGCTCACCCGTGCCGCGCAGGGGCACGCCCTGGTAGGTGGTGGGCAGGAAGCCGCTCGCCCAGTTCACCGCGCCACCGCGTGGTCCGCGCGGACCGCTCTGCAGCACCACGAACCCTGGAAGATCCCTCGACTCACTGCCGAGCCCGTAGGTCACCCATGCACCCATGCTGGGGCGGCCAAACTGGCCGCTGCCCGTGTTCATGAAAAGCTTGGCCGGCGCGTGGTTGAAGAGTTCCGTGGCGCACGATTTCACGAAGCAAAGATCATCCGCCACGCTCGCGGTGTGCGGGAGCAAATCGCTCACCCAGGCGCCGCTCTGGCCGTGCTGCTTGAACTCACGACGCGTGCCGAGCAGCTTCACGCCGTGGCTGCTGTTCATGAAGGCGAAGCGTTTCCCTTCGATGAAACTCTGCGGAATCGCCTGGCCATTCAGCTCCTGCAGCCGCGGCTTGTAGTCGAAGAGTTCGAGCTGCGACGGCCCGCCCGCCATGAAAAGGTAGATGACGTTTTTTGCGCGCGGGCTGCCGTGTGGTTTCTGCGGCGCCAGCGGATCCTTGGGAGATGGTGCCGCGCCAGCATGCTGCTCCGCCATGAGGGAGGCCAGAGCGAGGGAACCAAAGCCCATGGAGCAGCGGCTGAAGAAATGCCGGCGCGTGCCTGCCAGCAGCCTATCCTGCGCGGCATGGAGTGGAGAAATGTCGCGTGCCGGGTGCATCCTCATTCGCGGGTGATGGTTTCGTCGAGATTCAGCAGCACCCGCGCGGCGGTGAGCGGGTCCAGAGCAGAAAGCGTGGCGAGTTCCTTGGGAGCGGGTTCGCGCGCCACGCAGAGGCGGAAGGCGGCCTTCACCCCCTGGCTCTCCACCAGTCTGGCCATGGCCTGGGCCAGCTCGAAGTACGCCGGATCGTTCAGCATCGTGAGCGCCTGCAGCGGCGTGTTGCTGCGGATGCGGCGCGTGCAGGTGGTGAAGGAATCCGGGGCATCAAACACGGTCAGCGCCGGGTGCGGGCTGGCGCGGAAAAAGAAGGTATAGAGCCCGCGGCGATACCGATCCGGCCCGGCACTGGTGGGCCAGGGGCGCTTCACCTGGCCCACGTTCATCGCGCCCTCGGGTTGCGGAGGGTAGACGGGTGCGCCGCCGAGTTTCGGATTGAGCAGGCCCGTGACTTTCAGGCACGCATCGCGAATCATCTCCGCGTCCATCCGCAGACGACGCTGATGGGACAGCAGGCGGTTCGTGGGATCCTTGAGCGCGAGATCCTTTCGCGCCTTCGAGCTGCGCTGGTAGGTCTCGCTGGTGACGATGAGACGGTGCATGTGCTTCAGGCTCCAGCCGCTGTCCATGAACTCACATGCAAGCCAGTCGAGCAGCTCCGGATGCGTGGGCGCGCTGCCCTGGGTGCCGAAGTCATTCTCCGTTTCGACCAATCCCTTTCCGAAATAGATCTGCCACACCCGGTTCATGATGACGCGAGCGGTGAGTGGATTGTCCCGGCTTACAAGCCAGCGCGCGAGATCCAGGCGATTGGGCTGGCGACTCGCGCCAGTGGCAGGCAGCGGATTGAGCACATGCGGCGTGCCCGGTGTGACCACGGCGTCAGGGCGGGTGAAGTCCCCTTTGATGTAGAGGCGTGTTTCGCGCGGCTCGGGCAGTTCGCGCATGACGAGCGTGGTGGACTTGTTCGCCAGTTCCGCCTGCAC
>JAEYUU010000445.1 GCA_023429545.1 Verrucomicrobiota bacterium | reverse complement strand
CAGCGGAGCAAGGTGCGTCAGGACTTGCGGGCTTGCTCTACCCAAGGTTCCACACCGCCTCCGCCCACGGAAGTTAGGGTGCCGAGGCAGCAGTACCCTACCAGAGGATCAGACGGGGCTACGACGTTTCCCGCTCTCGCGCACTATCCTTCCAAGGCCCCCTCGCCCCATCCCAAACCACATTTCCCGCGTATCCATTCTTTCACAAAGGAACACCTTATGCTAAATGACCAGCCCTCTTTTTCCAGGGACCTGACCATGCCCGAAGATACCAACGCCTCTGTCCTCGAAGTCCGCACCTATTTCGTGCGCGGGCGCAATGCGCTCGTGGCGCGGGCGGATTTTGAACCCCTCTACATCGACTACTACCTGCATCGCGCGGACCAAGGCCTGGTCTACAGCAATGATCATGATGCCATGCTCAAGGACGCGCTGGCGGGCCTGACACTGCACCTGGCCTCCCGCCCACAGGATGAGAACTGCGGATGGACGCTGAATTTCCAGGAGCCGCCGCTCAATCTCTTCGTCACGGGAAACACCCGCCCGGGTAGAATTGCCGGTCGAGTCTTCACTGAGGACGTGCGGGACATGGGAGCCAATATCTTCAGCGGGCAGACCACGCGCATCGGCCACACCGCGCAGCAGAGCATCGTGCGGGTGGAGGGGAACGACATCTTCCGCTGCGTGGAGCAGTACTACCAGCAGAGCGAGCAGCGCATCGCGCGCCTGTTCCGGAACGGCGAGGAGGATTTTGTGATGATCTCCTCCCAGCCCGACTGTGATGAGGCCTGGCTGGCCGCCCTCACTGAGGACGATGTCCGTTCCCTGGACCAGCGGGAAACGCTGAGCCCACTGGAGACACGGCGCTACATCTGGAAGTGCGGCTGCACCGTGGAGCGGCTCTACCCCATCCTGGACAAACTCAGCCCCGAGGCACTGACAGAAGCCTTCGTCGAGGACGAAGTCATGACCGTGCAGTGCCCTCGCTGCGGCGCCCGCTATCGCGCCTCGAAGGAGCAGTTCGAGGCATGGCAGGCGAAAGCGTCGTAATTCAGTGCGACGGTGAGCGGTGCGACAGTAGGACGGTAACAGCTACTGTCGCACTCAAATGCATTTGCGACGCTCAGCCACACTCCGGCGAACATCGTCTTGAGCGCAAAATCACCAAGACAGCTCAGTCCACCGTCGTACCGATCACCGTCCTACCGTCGCACCGGTTAGACCACCTTCAGCGTCTTCTCCCCCTCATCGATGAGCTTCCAGAAGCTCTTCGACTGGCCAAGGGTCTCATCTTCACCGGCACCAGTCGCAGGCGCATGGCCGGCACCGCCGAGATTGCTGCGGAAAAGGAAATCTTTGAGCGTGTTCGCATGCAGGACGCGGTGCACTTTCACATGCGCGCCTTCCACAGCGAAGTACACTCGCCATTCACCGGCACGGCAGCGGTAGAGCTTCTGACCACCACGCTCCAGAAGACCGAAGCGCTTGCCGAGGCGGTTCTCCTCCACATCATCCGGCTGCACGTTCATCGCTTCGATGATCGTGAACTGCACCTGCGTGGGCAGATTGGAGAGCTCGGCGGCGGAGATTTCGTTGAAGACAACCTGAAGCATGTGGCCTCACCGTAGCCAGATGCGTGCCGCTGGAAAGAGGAAAGTGCAAGGGGGTGGGCGGTGGCTGAGCGTGGTTTACGATTGTTGAGCAATCGTTTAATTTCTCTCGTAAAAGGGTCCGAGCAGTATCGAGCCAACGTCTCAGCTCAGCCGCGCTGACTAGGCGTCGTTGGTTGCAGAGTCTGGTTGGGCGTTGTTTTCGATGATGCCGTGAAGAATCTTCGCGATTCGATCAAACTCCCGGCTGCCGATGAAATTCCACGGCACGACGATTCTTATCTTCCTGCCAAAGGGCGTGGGCGGATCGAAGAAAAGTGCAATGTTTGGTGTGCGGTTCCAACGATCTTCCCGAATTCGCACCAGACTCGAAACTGGAACCGACACTTCCTTCAGGTAATTGCTGACGATAAACTTATCACCACGCAACGACACCTGCTTTATTGGCATAGTCCACCAAAGCAGGAAAACGCAGGCCGCAGTCCAAAACACGGCCGGTACATAGCCGAATTTTGGATCCTGGATCTGGAAAAGCCAGACTGGCAACGCTGCCAAGAATATGCCCGGAAGCACGAACTTGGAGAACGGCGTCATACGTGAGGACAGCGGCTGCGTGTTTTCGCCCAACATGCCGGTAGTATGCAGGAATGCTGAAAAATTCAATCCCGCTATAGCCTGCACTCTTGCAGGATATTTCCGAGTTTGGGCTATGTCTCACGCCCCCAACTCCGCCACCGCCGCATCGAGGCTCGCCACATCTTCAATCGTCAGCACCTTCGTGCCTTTCTGAATGCGGCCCATCAGTCCTGCGAGCACGCCGCCGGGTCCGAGTTCCAGGAAGAGATCGTTCCCGTCCTTGAGCAGAAGCTGCATGGACTCGGACCAGCGCACGGAGCCCGTCACCTGGCGCTCAAGCGTATTCTTGATGACGATCTCGCTCGTCACCGCATCAGCCTCGTAGTTGCTGATCACCGGCACGCGGGGCATCTGAACGGGCGTGGTTTGCAGCACACCCGCCAGCTTGTCCTGGGCGGACTTCATGAGGCGGCTGTGGTAGGCACCGGCCACGGTGAGTTCCACCGCCTTGCGAATGCCCCTTTCCTTCGCCTTGGCCACGGCCTGCTTGATGCCTTCGACGCTCCCGCTCAAGACGATCTGCCCGGGGGCGTTGAGATTCGCCACGTCCACATCGCAGTCGGCAGCGAGTTCACGGACGGCGGATTCTTCACCGCCGATCAGAGCGGCCATGCTGCCTTTGGTTTCCTCACAGGCTTCCTCCATGAAGGTCCCACGCTGGAACACGAGCTTGAGGCCGGTTTCAAAGTCGAAGGTGCCAGCCGCGGCATGCGCGGTGAATTCACCCAAAGAAAGTCCGGCACAGGCCGCGATGTCCAGGGAGGGCACGCGCTCCTTCAGCGCTTCCAGCACACCGAGGCCATGCACGTACAAGGCTGGCTGGCAGCGGGAGGTGCGGGTGAGTTCCTCAATGGGCCCGCTGTACATCGCATCCGTGAGGCTGAAGCCGAGCACTTCGTTGGCACGCTCAAACATGGCCTTCACCCGGGGATAGGCCCCGGCGAGATCCTGGCCCATGCCCACCTTC
>JAEYUU010000412.1 GCA_023429545.1 Verrucomicrobiota bacterium | reverse complement strand
CTTGAGGAAGATGCACGCCACGAAGGGAACCACACCGGCGAGCACACCCATGATGACCGAGGAGGTCATGGTCACGAAGCCAGCCGCAGGAGTGATGACCACGAGGCCAGCCACGATGCCGGAGCAGAAGCCGAGCACGGAGGGCTTGCCACGGAGAATCCACTCAAGCACACCCCAGGTGAAGCCAGCGGTCGCCGCTGCGAAGGTGGTGGTGGCGAAGGCGTTGGAGGCGATGCCGTCTGCGCCAAGCGCGGAGCCCGCGTTGAAGCCGTACCAGCCGACCCAGAGCATGCCAGTGCCGATGGCGCAGAGCACCATGCTGTGCGGAGGCATTGGCTCCTTGCCGTAGCCCTTGCGGGGTCCGAGGATGAGGCAGAGCACCAGGGCGCTCCAGCCGGAAGTCATGTGCACCACCGTACCACCAGCGAAGTCGATGGCCTTGATGCCAGCGTCAGCATTCAGCGGTCCGCACATGAAGCCCACGGTGCTCCACACCATGTGAGCGAAGGGGAAGTACACGGCGAACATCCAGATGGCCACGAACAGCAGCACGGAGATGAACTTCATGCGCTCAGCGATGGCGCCAATGATGAGCGCCGGGGTGATGATCGCGAACGTGAGCTGGAAAATGCACCACATGGCGTTGGAGATCCAGTGGTAGCCGAAACCCACTTCGTACGGGCTCACGCCCTTGAGGAACGCGTTGCTCATGTCACCGATGAAGGGACTCTTCGCGTCCGCACCGAAGGCAAGGCTGTAACCACAGGCCCACCAGAGGATGGTGACCAGACCCGCGATACCCATGCACTGGGCGATGACGGAGAGCACGTTCTTCTTGCGCACCAGACCGCCGTAGAACAGGAAGAGGCCGGGCAGCGTCATGAAGAGCACCAGCGCGGCACTCGTCATCTGCCAGGCATTGTGACCGGGGCCAGGACCAGCAACCTTTGATTCTTTGGTGACACGCGCTCCATTGTTCATGTACGCCTCAATGTCTCCCAGGCGACCGGCAAGATCCTCAAGAGTCGGCGCGGGTTCTGCGGGTGCTTCGGAAGCAGCCGGGGCTGGGGCAGGTGCCGGAGCTGGAGCCGGCGCATCTTGCGCAGACAGCCAGGTGCCACCCGTGAGGATCGCAGCGGCAGCAAGCGCCACGAGCTGGGTTTTTCCAAGGATGTGAGTTCGAATCATAGGTTGGTGTGATGTTTGTCTTCGTGATGCCTGCCGGAGATCCCGCGAGAGAGCGCGACGCCGAACGAGAACGGCAAGTTCGAAAGCAGGGTGCGTGCCAACTAAGCCACCACGGCTTAAAAAAAGTTTATGTGGTGCACAGCTTTACGCCCTGGCTCTTCGAGATGGAGGCAAGCTCACTCTCTTGTAAGCCGGTCATAGCAGCCTGTACTCCAGGTAGTTGGACGTGGTTACCGGTGGGGCGATCCTCCATTCCGGAAATGTTGTTAAGCACCGTTTTCTGCGCGCGTCCAGACCCCGGAGGGAGCCCTGTGGGACATGCCAATACACCACACCCCACCAGTTTCAGACTCCTTCTGGGGAGCGCTCCATAAGACCCGGGAAGCCTGAAGGACCTTCATCCAACTCCTGCGCCTGACGCTACCACCCGTGGAAGTCCGCATCGTCCACGATACGTCAGCTTTGCACCTTCATGAGGAAATACGGTCGCGCCCCCGAACGCCAGTTCCCGCACTGCGACAGATTTTACGGCGTTCCGAAAACCAAGGCGCGGCCTTGCTACTTCTGATAGATCGGCAGGAAGTGGTGATGCACGGAGAGGCTCAGCAGCGCCAGCGCCGTGGCATACACCGGCCCCGCGCTGCGTTCATTGCCGTTGCGCGGCTGCCAGGATCCATTCGGCTGCTGGAGTTCCAGCAGCATCTGCTCCGTCTTTTGTCGCGCCACCGCCGCCTGCTCTCCTCCGCGCTGGTACATGCCCTGCGCGTAATAATAAGTCCCGTAGAAAAACCAGGCCTCGCTCGGTGATGGCGGATTCTTCATCAGGTAGGCTGCTCCGCCGATCACCTCCGGCGCCTCATATTCCCCGCACACCTGCAGGGAGAGGATGCCGGCCGCGGTGGTGGAGAAGGTCTGCCGGCCGCCATACGGCTCATAGCTGAAAGCCGCCTCCATGTTCTTGGGCGTGCCGTCCGGATTGCGATCGCTGCGGTAGCTCCGCTTGATGTAGGCCACCGCCTTATCGATGGCCTCCTTGGGCACCTCCAGCCCGGCGTTTTTCGCGGCGCGCAGGGACATCACCTGCCACACACTCACGGAGATGTCTGAGTCGCTGCTGCCCGGTTCATAGCGCCAGCCCCCGCGGTTCGCCTCGCTTTTCACCACATCCTGCGAACGCATGATCACCTCCACCGCGCGCTGCAGACGGCTGCGGATTTTCTTGTCCATCTCGTCATTCTCCGTCTGGCCCACCATCTCCGCATACATCAGGGACATGATGCCGTGCCCGTACATGCGCGAGCGGTCGGTCTGGCCCAGGTAACCCGTGTCCGTGGGTACCACACTGTCCACCATGAAACGCAGCGCGCGATTCACCGAGCGCCCCTCCGGTGTCGGGTCCGTGGGCATGTGACCCACGCTGCTCAGCGCCATGATCACCAGCGTGGTGATCGCCCCGCTGTGCTGTGGCACCGCGTCCGCGCGATTCTCATCCAGATAGCAGCCCTGCGCCCGCTGCTGGGCCAGCAGCCACGCCACCGCCTTGTCCACACTCTGCTTCACCGCTGGCGAAATGGGCGGCGTCTCACCATCCGCGCCCAGCCCCTGCGCCTGCAAGGGTGGGGGTGAAACGATGCCAGCCAGCCCCACCCCCAGGCACAGAAGGAGAGCCAGGGAAACACTTCGCCGGAACGAGAAGAAGGAGTGGGGGAGGGAGTTCATTCAAATCGACCTGCGTTGGGCATCGTCAGGGGGGCAAGGATAGATCGCAGCATCCTCCTATCATCCTTCCTCCGCCACGCAAAAATGTGCCTGATTTGCTCCTGCCTCTCATGACTCGGGAAGGACGGACGCCGCCTGGCGGCGAGAAGGATTTCAATCGCCCTGGATTCCACGTGTCACCAGAGTTTTCCCGTCCTTTACAGATACGACAAAATGTGGCTGTTCCCCTGGATTGATGCCGAATGAGTTCCCATCAATGCCAAGCATATTTCCCTTGTCCCGGATCACCACCTTATGCTTGCCCAGTTCGATTCCGCACTGCTCTGGCATGGAAGAGTATTCTACAGACAACTCCGTTTTTCCCGGCCCCACTGAAAGACTCCAGCCTTCAATGTAAACTTCCAATCCTGTCGGATTGTGGATTCCGCACCTGAAGTGCTCTCACGCAGTGAATCATCATCGCGCCTTCATCCATTTGTCTCCCCGTGTCTGGCATCAAATTCCTGAGGGTACCATGGGCGATACACCTCACCCACATCCCTTACTTCTTCGCCTTTTCCGCAATCGCCTTGTAATAACTCTCGATCGCCGCGCGGTATTCCGGTGACGGCTCCTGTCGTGAGGCCTCCGTGAGATCCTTCGCCATGCGGCTGGGCAGGTGGCCCCAGTCGCCGCCCTGCTCCACGGCGAGCACGGGTATCGCGAGATTCGTTTGCGTCATGGAGAGCTTCCCGTTCGCATCCGGTGAGGCCTGGCTCTGCCCTTCTTGGTTCTGCCCCGGCTGCTGCGCCGTCTGCTGGCCGGGACCGGGCTGCTGTCCGGGGACCATGCCCTGTGCGCGGGCCTGCGCCATGCTTTGAGCCTGCGCCTGGCTTGCCTGGGCAAGACTCTGCTGGGCGCCCTGCTGTGCCTGCTGCTGGCCGCTTTGCTGTCCCTGTTGCTGCCCCTGCTGCTGGCCAGGCTGTTGTTGTCCTTGTTGCTGCTGGCCTTGCTGGGCCTGCTGGCCCTGCTCCATCTGCGACTGTTTTGGATTTACCGCCTGGTCGATTTGATCCAGCGCCTGTGCCAGCATTGCGCCCTTCGCCGAGTTGAGGAAGTTGGAGGGTGGGGGAATGGTCTGCGCCTGATTCTTTGCTGCCTGGGCTGCCGCCTGCTGCGCGTTCTGCGCCGTCTGTGTGGCAGCCTGTGCTGCCTCCGGCGTGTTCTTGCCGGGGTCCGCCTTCGCGGCCTGCGCCATCTGCTGCAGTTTCTGGCTCGCCTGAGAAACCTGCTTCGCTGCCTCCTGCTGGCCCAGGCGGTTTTCGTGCCGTGCCACGCGCGCGAGGTCATGCGCCTCGGACTCCGCCGCGGGCTGCGTCATGAAAGGCTGGCTTTGCGCCAGCTTGAGCTGCTGCTGGGAATCCTGCGCCGTCTGCGCTGCGAGCGCGCCGAGCTGGCGCTGCATCTGACGATTATTCTGCAGCTCGGCTTCCA
>JAEYUU010000373.1 GCA_023429545.1 Verrucomicrobiota bacterium | reverse complement strand
ATTCAAGAGGCTGAGACACGCTTCCTCGACTCCCTGCAAAATGAAATCAAACGACTCAGTTAACGGCGTCCTCCTCGTAGACAAAAGCCCGGACATGACCTCCCACGATGTGGTGGCGGTCGCACGCCGCTGCCTCAACACGCGCAAGATTGGCCATTGCGGCACCCTTGACCCGATGGCCACCGGCATGCTCATCCTGGTGATTGGCAGCGCCACGCGCATCCAGGACCTCCTCATGAGTGAGGACAAGGAATATCTCGGCACCGCAACTCTCGGCATTACGACGAACACGCAGGACAAGGAGGGGGACATCATCGAGCAGAAAGAAGTGCCCGCCTTCACTCGCGAAGAAATTGAGGCCGCGCTCAAGGAGCAGACCGGCGACTTCTACCAGATTCCGCCCATGGTGAGCGCCATCAAGAAAGATGGTGTGCCGCTCTACAAGCTGGCGCGCAAAGGACAGGAGGTCGTGCGCGAGCCGCGCCTTGTGCATGTGTTCGACCACGAGATTACCCGCTTGGAACTGCCTGAGATCGACTTCCGCGTGGTGTGCAGCAAGGGCTTTTATGTTCGCACGTATGCGTATGATCTCGGCCAGAGGCTCGGCTGCGGCGCGCACCTCAGCGCCCTGCGCCGCACCCGCTCCGGTCACTTCACCTTCGTCCCGGGAAAGTTCACCACCTTCGATGCCCTCAAGGAAGGCCGGCGTGATGAAGTGATCAGCAGCATGTACTCGCTCTACGACGTGTCGAAGCTGCGGGGGGTGTGATCCGGTGCGACGGCGAGCAGTAGGACGGTGCGACGGTGGAGTCGCGCCGCGCTCAATGTGGCTTGCGTCAGCGAAGCCAAACGTAGTTCGCAAGTCCCTTGGCGAGTCAGCCGGTCTGTCGCATCGCTCCACGCCCCGAATGAGGGAATAGCCGCAAAAGAACGCAAAGAACAAAAAAGTGGAGAGCGCATGGTCGTGCTATCGTCTTATGGCGTGGCGCACCTTCGGGGCTTTCATGCGGTAGACATTTCAGTAGTAGTTGGCAGAGTGATGCTGAAAGTGGACTCTGTTGGTTTTGGCAAATGGCGTAGTTGGAACAAGAGGGCGAATGGCCGGGATACTGATTTCGACAATTCCGACTCCGTTCAGAAGGCAAGTCCAGGTGTGCCCTGATCCGGCCATGCTCCGCAGTCTCCATTGACCGCCCCGCCGTCGTACCGCTTACTGTCGCACCGTCCTACCGCTCCTGTGCATCACCTCACTTCCATCCCAGATCTCGCAAAGCTCTCCGGCCCGCTCGCCCTTGCCATCGGTGTGTTCGATGGCGTGCATCTTGGGCACCAGCAGGTGATACGCGCGGCGATGGACTACACGGAGAAGCATGGCGGCACCACGGTGGTGATGACCTTTGATCCGCATCCGCTCAAGGTGCTGCGTCCGGAGGCGGCGCCGCGTCTCCTTTGCAGCACCCGGCACAAGATGCGCATCCTTGCGGACCTGGGGGCCACGCACACGCTGGTCTGTCCATTTGATGAAGACTTCGCCCGCACGGATGCCGCGCAATTCATCGAGTCACTCACGAACGCGTGCCACCCCCTCGGCTTCATCTCGGTGGGCTACACCTGGAGTTTTGGGAAGGGCAGGGGAGGGAACATCCATCAGCTCATGGAGCTAGGCCAGTTGCATGGCTTCGGTGTGTACGGCGTGCCGGAAGTGAAGGTGGCGGGCACCGTGGTCAGCAGCACCCTCGTGCGTGAGGCGGTGCGTACCGGCGATTTTACGCGCGCCCGTCAGCTCCTCGGTCGTGATTACACCGTGCTTGGCGAGGTGGTGCATGGCCGGCATCTTGGCAATCAGATCGGCTTTCCCACTGCCAATGTCGCCGTGGAGAATGAAGAACTTCCTCCCAATGGCGTGTATGCCGTGACCGTGCGCTGGATCGGTGGGGGAGGCATCACGCCGCCGCAAATCAAGCTCCCGGGAGTGGCCAATCTCGGCGTGCGTCCCACGGTGGAATCCCAGGGAGAGCGCTCGCTGGAGGTGCACCTGCTCGACTTCACCGGCGACTGCTACGGCGCGCAATTTGAGGTCGACTTCGTCTCAAAACTCCGGGACGAACAGAAGTTCTCCGGCCTGGAGGCACTCACCGCCCAGATCGCGAAGGACGTGGAAGCTGGCAGGGATGTGCTCGGAGTGTAGTCCCACCCCGGGTGCCGGCGACTGTTCGGCGACAGGCTTGGTCCGCCCAGCGTGACATCCGGTTCATTGGAACTGTCCACGCGGCAGCGTGCGCTTCCTGACCCGCCTTTTCATGGCATCTCTCCTTCCTCTCGCTCTCGTGAACGGCCTGCCACCATCACGCGTGCACTTTTCTGTTTTCTCCCGTCGCATCTCCCAGTAGGCTTTGGGCCATGCGCACCCCCTGGCGTGGTTCGATTCCCGCAGCACTGTTCGTCCTGGTGGCGATCCTGTCCGTCGAGCCCGGGAGCTCGCAGGCCCAGACACCATCGACGGTGTCCGCGCAGGATCAGGAATGGAGCGTGCGCGACTCGATGGGCTTCCGCTCCCGGAACATCCCCCTCGGAGCGCTCTTCCAGATGCGGGTGGACGGGCGGGGCATCTCCCCGACCTGGAGTTCTGATCGAAAGGGCAGCCCGGATTCCACGGAGAGGGCGCAGCTCGATCCCAAAACTGACTTCGCGGCGGAATATAAAAACAAGCCTGTCAGCGTCGTGCGCGAGATGCGTGTCGACCCCAAGCGTCGCGCCGTGCGCATCATCGATATCTTCACGAACACCGAGTCGCACGAGCGCAATCTCCGCGTGGAGTACACCACCTCCCTGAGTGAGCGGGGGGGCATGCGCTTCGGAGGAATCCTCAACCAGGCGGGCGAGTCACGTGAATATGGGAATGGCGTTCCGGATGATACCGTGGCTGCGCTCATCTTTGCCGAGCGGCAGGACAGCCAGGCGCTGCCGGTCTTCGTCTGGGGGCAGTCTGGAGCCCGGTGGCCGGTGAATATCCAGGATGCGGGATCGAGCGTCACACTGAGCTATGAAGGTGTCATCCCCGCCAATGGAAAGGTCGCCCTGCTTCACTGGGTGGCCGTGGCCGGGATGGATAAGAGTATCAAGCTCGAACGCACCCCCGATCTCTTTTGGAAGGACGGACGACTCGTCGATCCCATGGTGTCTGCCGACGTGGCCCCGCTGGTGATGAACTTCACTCCGGACGCACTCAAGGTCGCATCCTCACCTTCTCCCAGTGTGGCTCAAGCTGCAGGCCGCCTCGTCAGCCTGGAAGAACTCTGCGGGAAACTCTCCGTCGTGCGTGAGGACAAGGATATGCTCTGGATGAGCAAGGATGAGCAGTTCCGCGGGACGGTGTCTGGTACGACGGTGCGGGTGCGCAACGCGGACCGGACCTTGGAATTGCCGCTGGCGGGCATTGCGGCCATCCGTGGCGGTGGTGGCCGTGGCCGGGAGCATCGTGTGTACCTGCGGGATGGCTCCGTCCTCACCGGGCGGGCGACCCTTACGCAGTGCCGGCTCGCGGGTGATCTGGGCGAGCTCACCTTGGATGCGGACTCCCTTGAGCTGCTGCTGCTGCATGTCGCTCCTGAGGATGGCAAGGTGCCAGCCGGAGCCTCTGCCTTCGCCCAGATGCAGAATGGTGGACTCCTCTGGCTGGGGCGGCAGGAGGGAGTGAGCTTCGATCTCGTGACCGTGTTTGGGAGTCTGCCGGTGTCGCTCGATGAACTTTGGTCCATGGAGCGCCGGACGGACCCGCCTTTCAATTTGATTGCCACCCTGTCGGATGGCAGCCGCATCCACGGTGTCGCGCAGCAGCCCACGCTCACGCTCCCTGTGCTGGGCGCGGACTCGCAGGTCACGCCCATGCAGGTGCGCACGGCGGAGGTGGTACGCCTTGGGTCAGCAGATCTGCTCTCCCGGGAAATGGCGCTGCCTTCTGCCACGGCGCCACCCTCGGCAGCCAAGGACAGCACCGGTGGCAAACCCAAGGTTGACCCTCCCGCGCGCTACTGCTGGCTGCGGGATGGCTCGCTGCTGGTGGGCACGCTCACCACTGCACCGCTCAAGGTCCGTGCCGGTGGCAATGAGGTGGACATCAAGCCGGAGGACATCGCGCGTCTCACCCTCGACAGTTCCAATGGCAATCTCGCCAGCATGGAACTGCGCAGCGGCGCAAAGATGCAGGGTGAACTGCTGAGCGAGTCCCTGGGCTGGCAGTTCGCCTCCCGCCAAGTCTCTCTACCTGCGGGCTGGGTCATGGAACTCGTGAGGAAGGAATCAGAGGCTCCCCCGACTGCGCCACCACCTGCTCCTGCTCCCTCCAAGGCCTCCGCAC
>JAEYUU010000320.1 GCA_023429545.1 Verrucomicrobiota bacterium | reverse complement strand
GATCATCAGTCACCTTCAGCCCGCCCTGCTGGATGATGCCCAGGATGGAACGCACGAGGTGCTGGTTGGTGCCCATGGGTCCTGTGACGCCGTTCATGATGATGCCGATTCTGCGTGTTTCCATGGTGTCCGTTTGATGAGTGCTGTGCGATGTGAGGATTGGTGAGGCGACCTGTCAGTGAACATGCTCGCGGTACGCCGTGGCGATCTGTCCGAGCCATTCGCCCTGATCCATGCCCCAATACCGCGTGGAGAAGATCTCCACTTCGTTGTGCCCGGCGAACCCCGTCGCTTCTACCCAGGCCTTGATGCGGCGGATGGGGATGCAGCCTTCACCCATGAGGCCTCGATCATTCAGCAGATCCATGGTGGGCGTCTTCCAGTCGCATACGTGAAAGGCGAAGAGGCGCTTCTTTGCCGCCGTGTGATTGATGTTGGCCTCAAGCTCGTCATCCCACCACACGTGATACACATCCACGGCGAGACCCAGCCCCTCGGGTGAACCCAGTGCATCGCACACGGTGTTGGCCTGCTTCATGGTATTGATGGCGGAGCGATCATCTGCGTACATGGGATGCAGCGGCTCGATGGCCAGCTTGACTCCTGCCTGCACCGCTGCTGGCAGCACTGCGGCGATTCCATCCGTGATCTGCTTCCGTGATTCGGCGAGGTCCTGTCCGGGTACGGCGCCACACACCAGGACGATCAGGGGCGCGCCCAATCCATGCGCTTCCTCGATGGCCCGCAGATTGTCATCGATCGCGGCCTGTCTCCGCAACGGTGAAGGTGCGGGAAAAAACCCTCCGCGACAAAGGCTCACGACGTCCAGCCCGGCATCACGCAGCATCGCGCCCGCCTTCTTCGGCTCATGCCCGGCCAGGTGCTGGCGCCACACCGTGATGCCTGTAGCTCCGACGGTGGGGTAGTGCTTGGCGCAGTCCTCAAGCGACCACGGCTTGGTCGTCATGGTGTGAATGCAGAAGCGGGGCAGGGGTGAGGACGGCTTCATGATGGAAAGAGCTTACCGGAGCGCTTGTAGAACGCGATGCCCCTCACTAGCACAAATTCGACATGCGCAGAGACACGTGCTATAGGCGCCAGGACAGGTCACGATCACGCTGCTCCGCATGAAGAACTACCGCCCGCTGCTCATCCAGGACCTCAATCTGCAAATGCCGGGCCTCAAGATTCTACGGCTCCGGCTGAACCGCCACCTCCCGGAAGCACGATGGAATGAGCATTCCCACGAGCACGATCAGGTGCTCATTTACCTCATGGGGCGTGGCCAGCAACGGGTGGAGGGCACGCTCTACACGGCAGGACCGGGTACGGTGATTCACATTCCACCAGGGAAGCCGCACGCCTTCGAGCAGCAGGCGGCTCGTCCACCCCTCTGCCTCGTGCTGGATGTGGAAATGGGTACGGGCCGCGGCGTGGCCCATATCTGCGACCAGCTCACGGCAGATCAGCTTGCCGAAACCAAGGCGCGCCTGAGCACCCTCTTCCGCCACCAGCAGATTGAGCGTCGCGAGATGAGCTTCCGCGTGGCAGCCGTGGTGCTGGATGTGCTGGATATGGCGCTGAAGGCCATCGGCTGGCTCACGCCGATCAATCGCTTCAGCAACTCGCGGCATTTCTCCATCGCGAAACGGGTCGAGCGCCTGTTGGAGTCCAGGGACGGTGCGGAAGTTACTCTGGAGGAAATCTCAAAACACACCGGCTATCAGCATGATCATCTCAACCGACTTTTGCGCACCGAGTGTGGCCTCACTCTTGGACAGCTGCGCTCCCGCACCCGCCTGAAGCGCGCCGTAACCCTGCTCGCGGAGGACATGACCATCCAGGAGGTGGGGGAGAAGATCGGTATCCTGGATGCAAACTACTTCGCGCGCTGGTTCCGCCAGCAAACCGGCGTGAGCCCCAGCGCTTGGAAGAGGAGTCCCCGGGAACTGGGGGCGTGATAGGGGCGGCATCTACCTGGCCGGTGGCCTTTCTTGGCCGACATACAGCGCATACATCCGTGCCTTGTCGTTCGCAGGAAAATTCACGCGCAGCGACACTGCCTTGCCCTTTGGCAGTGCATTCCCCTTCACCTTCGGCCACGTCACCGCACCGTGCAGTGAGTCCGCGGAGACCACCGCGGCGTTTTCACCCGAGTACTCCGGCAGAGGCCGGTCACGATCATCGAGCACCTCCACGGTGATGGGTGCCTCGGCTGACACTCCAGCGGCATTGATGTGCACCGGCAGCGCGTCTGTTGACGCCGCGATGGTCTTAGTCACGCAATGCGCCGCAGTCGCCGGCACGTGTGGCGTGAAATACCCAAAGCCATCACGACGCCACGTCGCCAGTCCGATCTCCATGTGACGGAACTGCCCCTCACTGTCCCAGTGAGAATACCAAACATAAGTCTTCTCGCCCACGTTGGCGAAGGCGTGCCCCTGCAGCAGGGAGATGCTGTCCCAGTCCTTTCCTTCTTCGCCGCGGGGGATGATGGCGAAGTCCGTGACTGGCTCCCGGAACCGCACACCGTCATTGCTTACGATGAGGCCCAGATCAATACGCATGCCCCAGAAGTAGTTGGAGCCCTTGGGCCTTTCCTTGGGACCATGCTGCCAACGGCCGTAAAAGCCCACGAGCACGTTGCCTCGATTCCACACGCCTGCGCCCATGTGGGTTTGTGGACCTTCCACCGGTTTCTCCGGCCGGGTGAGCTGGCTGGCGCGCATAAAAGACGTGGCCTTCGCCTGGGACCAGTGTTCGAAGTCCGCTGAGCGATAGGCGAGCATGGTTCGCCCCACGTCCTTGCCATCCATGTGCCATGCCCAGGGCGAGAGAAGCTGCCCGGTGGCATAATAGAAATTCCCAAAGCGATAGAGTCCGCTCACTTCAAAGCGCTCTCCGCCGCTGTTCATGGGCCGGTCTCCGACCACCTTCCAGCGAATGCCGTCCGCGCTGGTGGCGCAGATGAAGGCACCCCAGCGGGATTCATTCGGGCCAATGGGAGTGCGGCCTCCGCGGACATCTTCGAAAGGCGGATGCGCAATGTACGCGCACTTGTAACGGCGCTCGGGATTGGGATCCTCGGGCTCGTAAAGCACCGTCAGGAAGTCGTTCACTCGCGTCACGGAATGTGGGTCTCCTTCGATGAGGCAGATGTTGTTCTTCTTGTTTCCATTGAGCTCCACCAGGTTGAGATCCGGCTTCGTCCAGTGGATGCCATCGGTGCTCTCCGCATAGCACATGGGCCGCCACCATCCGGGGGCCTGATATTTCTCAATCTTCCGTTGCATCATTCCCAGGTACCACATGCGGAATTTTTTCCCGTCGTGCAGCACGGTGCCGTACAGCACCGCGTGGCCGAAGTCAGGCGAGCCTTCCGGCCCGCAGCGTACCACGGGATTTTCCGGGTGCTTTTCCCCGGGGAGCAGGGTCACATGAAGATTGTGTTTCCAGGGGATCGACTCGTCATCGAAGGGGAAAAGCACCTGTTCCTCCGCTCGTGCGGCAGGTGCGGTGATGGCGCTGAGCAGAAGCAGCAGACAGAGCAATGAGGAGGTGCGTGTCATTTGGTTTGGGAGGGTGGGGTGGTGGTAGAAGAGTTGTCGATCTGGCGAAGGATCCATGCCGCAGCCTGTTCTGCGGAGCCTGCGGGAACGGAGTGGCCACGCGGCTCGGGCATCACGTGCAGTTCTACCTGGGCGGGCAACTTCGCCTTGAGCGATGCGTGGATCACGCTTCGGGCAAAGGAAATCACCCGATCCGTGCCGACACGCTCATCGCGATCACCGATGACCAACCAGATGGCTTTGCCTGCAAGGCGTGAGGTGTGCTGTTGCAGCGCCAATTGCTCCGTCATTTCGCGCGGAGTGATGCCTTGGAACTCCCGCAGCGCCGTCATGTCCGTGAGCTGGCCAAATGTGGCGACACATGCCACGCGAGGATCTGCCGCGGCGAAGTGCAGCGCCATGAACCCACCCCGTGAAGTGCCGCATGCAGCAATTTTGGTTGGATCAGTCACCCTGGTCTCCACCAGTGCATCCAGCACCGCGCTGAACTTCTTCACCGCTTCGTCCACGAAGTTCTCTCCCTGCTCGCAGCGCTTCCGCCATCCCGTCAGGCCTTCCTCTTCCCCTTCACGGATCTCCTGGCCATGCGAAGGGAGATCCACCGACACACATACATAGCCGTGCTTCGCGAGCAGATTTCCTGCCTGGCGAAAGTACGAGCTGTTCAGCGTGCCTTCGATGGAGTTGGCGAAAATGAATACCGTAGGGGCAGGGGATCGTGGTTTCGCGGGCCAGATGCCAAAGCGAATGCCGGTCATGGTGGTGAGTACCTGCGCGGCCGGACCATCAGGAGCGTCTGGCTCCGCAGCGGTGTCCGGGAGTGCCGTAGATGCAAACAGCAGTGCTGAGAGGAGAATGCCAGTCTTCATGCGAGGCGGGTGGATGGGGTGCTGCCGCGCTTTTTCGCCGCCGACTTTCGCCGTACAGAGGACGTTGCCGATGCCGCCTTCGATTTCCCCTTACCATTTCCAGAAGCGGGAGGCTTCCGGTTTGGATCCAGGTGCTCCATCATGATGCGTTCCGCCTGGGCCACATGCCCGCGACGCAGTGCCGCGGCGATCTGCCGGTGCTCTGTTACCGTCCGCCTGGCCACGGCATCGTCATGCCGGCTGAGCTGCCGGGCTTCGCGAAAGAATTCCTCCAGCAGCCTGCCAAACTGGATCAGGAAACGATTGTGGCTTGCCCCCAGCAGCGCCTGGTGAAATGCGGCATCACCCTCGGTCGAGGCGAACCCTTGCGCATGATCGCGCTCCATGGTGGCATTGGCCTCCTCCATGCGCTCGAAGTCCTCTTCCGTGGCATTTACGGCAGCCAGCTTCAGGACGCCCAGCTCGATGGTGCGCCTGGCTTCATACATCTCGACAAAATCCTGGTCCGAACGCAACCACAATGCCTGCGTCACCTCACCTAGCAGGGAAAGGTCCACCGCCTGGATGATGGACCCTCGTTTGGGCCGGCGCTCCAGCGCGCCGATCATCTCCAGAGATTTCAGCGCCTCGCGCACGGTGTTCCGTCCCACGCCGAGATCTGCCGCGAGTTCCCTCTCCGTGGGGAGCCGGTCATCCGGACCCAGACCGCGCGCCGAGATATTCCCCAGCAGGCTGCGCAGCACCTGGCGCCGCAGTGGCTCGTATTCCACTGGCTTGAGCTTCTTCATCACCATGCCAGAAGTACATTGGTAGAACCAAAGAACTTTCATCGAATGGATACCCCTCTGAACGCAATGTCCGGCGGCCGGTTCGGGGACCTGACATTCTGCCGTCATTGGCGCTTCCACGTCGCGGCAGGCGATGCTAGAGCGGTTGCATGCCCGCCAGCAACATCCTGGAAAAGACCCGCTGCTACCTTTCCGGCCCCATGGACTTCGTGGGATCGCGAGTGATTGAGAAGTACTTTGGCTGGCGCGCCTTGCTCACTCCCATCCTGAAGTCCTTCGGCATCCGAGTGCTGGATCCATGGAACAAGCCCGCCATCCGTGGCCACGAAAACTACGGCCAGGAGGGCATCATGCCCAACAAGGAGCAATACGAGGCTGACTTCTGGACGAACGCCGCCACGCGCGTGCAGTTTGAGCGGGATTTCTGGGAGACCGTGCACATCGATCTCCGCATGACGGATCTCTCGGATTTCGTCATTGCCTTTGTCCCTACGAATATCTACAGCGTGGGCACGGTTCATGAGGTCATCGTGGCCAGGCAGCAGCAGAAGCCGGTGCTGATGGTCAGCCCCCCGATCCGATTCGACATGTTTCCGCAGCTCAATGCGCTTTCGGATGCGGAAAGGCGGGCTCTCAAATCGGCCGGCTTCAGGGAGAATCCCCAGGGCATCCCAAGCC
>JAEYUU010000306.1 GCA_023429545.1 Verrucomicrobiota bacterium | reverse complement strand
CTTGAGGACTTCCGATCCGGCAGGAAGTTCGAGGACAGATCCGTGTATGAAGAGTTCAGGGATCTGGCTGACCCGAAGTTTGATGTGGAGGGAGCCATGCAAGACCACCGGGACATCCACCATCATGCGTGGACCCAGGGGGAGATACTCGAGTTGATTGTGGAGTTGCGGCGCACGCTGGGGTGGCACGTGGAACTGGAGCTTTTTGCCAAGCAGGGATGCGAGGTCGTCATGGTCCTTCAGAAGGCGGATCCCGTGCATGAAGATCATGCCACAATCTCAAGGCCCGGCGTGAGTTCTGATGCTGCAGAATCCAGGGAGGCGACAGCGATCGATGGTGATGGTGGCAGCAGGCACCCGTCCAAGGCGGTTCCCTCAAGGGTTGCTCCGGCCATGAATTACCTTCCCCATTCGTGGACCACGTGTGGGGCGCACGTGCAGATCGAAGAAAGCTGGAGTTCCGACGCCACGCTGGGAATCAAGGGATTCATCCTGGTGAAGGAGGGACGGTCTGAAGATACCGCGCTCACCTGTCACGGCAGCCCACCGCTGCATGTGCAATGGACCGAGAGACCTGAAGTGTGCGAGAGGACCGTGGCGCGGGACTACGCGCGGAACACCAAGTGCGGATTCATCGCATGGTTCCGTCGCAGAGCCCAGGATGTGGTTGCCGTCACTTTGCCTCCCCAGGCGGGTGGGGAAAAGAAAACCATGTTTGTGCCGGCCACCGGCAGGCCCCCCGGACTTCCCCTTGAGCAGGGGGGGATACACCTCACCAAGTTTGCCGAAATGGTGAACAGCCAATGCCGCAGCGTCCTGGAGATTGGCTCGCGCATTGTGAGCCCGGGCAGCGCCAGCAAGAGGTCCCTCTTCGCCCCGCAGGTGAAGTACACCGGCTTCGACTACTACAAGGATGACAACACGGACGTGGCCGGAGATGCGCACAAGCTGTCCAGTTGCTTCCCCGCCGGGACAAGGTTTGATGCCGTGTTTTCGGTCGCGGTGCTTGAGCACATTGCCATGCCGTGGGTGGTCGCCATGGAAATCAGCAAGCTGCTGCCCGTGGGCGGGCTTGCCTATCACGCCACGCCGTTTGCGTGGCCTCTGCACGAGACTCCCTGGGATTTCTGGCGGTACAGCCACGAGGGCCTGCGCATGCTGTTCTCTCCAGCGCTGGGATTCGAAGTTCTTGAACTCGGCCTGAACGGGCCCTGCAGCATTCACCCGGAGACACCGTCCGAGGACGACGTGATGCTGCCGATGCACCGTGGCTACCTTGGGAGCAACATCCTCGTGCGCAAAGTCCGCGAACTCTCGTCCGAAGACTTCCGCTGGAACACAACCATGCATGCGGTGCTGCCTTCAGGAAGCGCCTATCCCAAGCCTGCCGATGGTGATGTGACTGGCTGAAAAGAAGGCGCAGGCCATGGCACGGTCTGCGCCGCGTTTCATGCGGTTGTCCTACTTGGGCAGCGGTACCTGGGCGTACGTCTGCAGGTAGGCAATCAAATCACGCTGCTGCTGCTCATTGAGTGTCAGCAGCAATCCTTCCGGCATGAGGGACATGGGGAACTCCTCCTGCTTCGCGATTTCAGTACGCTCCACGGTAGTCTCCTGACCCACCATCTTCAGCGTGACGGTGCGTTGCGTTTTGGCGGCGACATTGCCGCTGAGAATGCGACCATCCTTCAGCGTCATCACCGTCATGCGGTAGTCTGCGGCGACCATGGCGCTTGGGTCCACGATGTTGTCCAGCAGATAGCTCAGGTCATGACGTCCGCTGCCCGTGAGGTCCGGGCCGATGTGATTGCCCTGGCCGTAGAGCGTGTGGCAGGCGGCGCAGACATTGGTGAAGACCAGGCGTCCGGCGCTCACATCCGCCTTCTCCAGGGCTTCCTTCGTGAAGCGCGCTTTCAGATCGGCGATGAGTTTCTTCTTGTCCTCGCTGGACTCACGCTGTTCACCCCACGCTTCAGCAAGCTTCTTGGTGAGTGCCTCGTTGTTGAAGCCACGGATCTGGCGTGCTTGCATCGCGGTGACGTCAGCGCGTTCGATGCTGCCATTCGCGAGGGCGGCCAGCAGTGCTTCCGCAAATGAGGGGCGTGAAACGAGGGTATCCAGGATGGCTGGACGCTCTGCGGGGTAGAACTTGCGATAGCTTTTCACCAGCAGTTCTCCGATCCTTGGATCATCAAACGCCGCCAGCCCACGCACGGCGACGGAGTTCAGGCTGCGCACACTCAGCACGGATTCACAGATGGAGCGCAGATCGGCATCCTTCGCATCAATGAGTGTCTTCAACGCGGCGATGCGTGCGTTGATGTCCGCTTTGTCGTCTTTGACAATGCGCTTTACTTCATCCAGCGCGCGTCCGTCGCCAAAGAGCACATTAAGGTCGCGCACCTGCTGCTGCACGGTGTCTTCCTTGAGGCTGGCGAGTGCCGCGGAGAAGCCGTCCCAAGCTTCAGGCTTCTTGGCCTTCCGCCATCCGGTGAACCCGGTGGCCATGCCGCGCAGGACGGCGGTGGA
Organism: Verrucomicrobiota bacterium; assembly: GCA_023429545.1. Taxonomy (GTDB): domain Bacteria; phylum Verrucomicrobiota; class Verrucomicrobiia; order Verrucomicrobiales; family Verrucomicrobiaceae; genus Roseimicrobium. The sequence continues at coordinate 3,283 of JAEYUU010000306.1, read as the reverse complement.
GAACGTTTTGTCACCACGCTTGACTGACGCCCCGAGAAGAAAATTAAGCGAGTCAGGATTCGCTTCCATGTCTTCCGTGACTCGGCGGGAGATGAGTTCAGTAACCAGGGGAATCCGAGAGTTGCTTGCAAGGATCACCAGCTGTGGAAGCGAGAGGTCTCGAATACCGAACCAGTACATCAATGGCAAGTTGTGATCGCCCGCATCCTCGGCGTGTTGGACGAGCTCGTTGGCTATGGTAGACTTCTGGGCATCACTCCAGACAGAAAGCGTCTCCGCCCAAGCCAGACGCTCGCGTGGTGTGGACTTCTCAATGTGTGCGGTCGCCTTTTGCGAGAGGTCATCGAAGTGTTTCGCCAGTTCAGCCCTTTCTTTCTGCGAAGCGGTCGCAGGGATGGCCTCCGCCATCTTTTTGTTATAGGTGTACACCACGTGGATGGCTGCCGTCTTTAGTGTCTCGTGCTTTGAAACGAGCCATTGATCCATGCGGGAATTCAGTTCCGCGATCGTGCTTGAGATGACTTCCTTGGATGAAGCGTCGAATATGTATATCGCCGTCCAAACAGCACGCAGCTTCACCTGGGTCTTGGCAGCGCCATCGTGCATGGCCAGCAGTTGCTTGATGGCTGCCGTCTGGTTGCCCCCTTTGATGGCGCGCTCCCTCAGTTCCCACCGGGCCATGCGCACCAGCCATTCATTGTCGCTGAGTTGGAGCTTCACGAGCTCCTCATCACTCAGCTTCGTCAGATCTGCTTCCTTCGGCTTCACCGCGTCACCATAGGTGATCTTGTAGATGCGACCCGAGTTGCGGTGCACGCCATCATTCTCGTGGCACTCGCCGATGTCACTCCAGTCGAGGATGTACACACCACCATCGGGACCGTATTGAATCTCAATGCCGCGGAACCACGGGTCGGCCGTCTTGAACATGTCCGGCTCATGCTTCGCCACATAGCCGCTGCCTTCCTTCTCGATGCGCTCCACATTGACTCGACGGCCATGAAGGTTCAGCGTGAAAACCTTGCCACGGTATTCCTTCGGCCAGTTCGTGCCCTGGTAGATCATCATGCCCACATGCGCGTGGCCACCACCGAGTTCGTCGTGCTTGTTGCCAGTGGCATTGCGCGAATCCGTCCAGCTCTTGCCGGTGTCCCAGTGGTAGTGGTCTGCGTGCTGGTCGATGAGACCATACACGTGCTCATAGGGTGGCTCGCCGTGCATGCGCTTGAAGAAGGCGCCGCGGATGCCGTGCCAGAAGTGTCCGATGACGGTGTTGATGAAAAACATCTCACCGTTTTCATCCCAGTCCATGCCCCAGGGATTGGTGGTCCCGTGGCAGTGGGGTTCATAGATCTTGCGCACGGGATGGTAGCGCCAGATGCCGCCGGCGGTGGGCAGACGCTTTTCCTTTGGCGTGCCGGGCACATCGATCCATGACGTGCTGCTGATGCCGATGCGGCCATACAGCCAGCCGTCCGGGCCCCATTTCAAGCCGTTGGCAAAGGTGTGGCGGCTGTCGGCTTTCGTCTCGAAGCCATCCAGCAACACCTGCGGCGGGCCGTCCGGCACATCATCTCCGTCCTTGTCAGGAATCCACAGTAGGTGAGGCGGGCAAAGGGCATACACACCACCGAAGCCGCGCTCGATGCTGGTGAGCATCTGCCCTTCCTCCCAGAAGACCTTGCGCGCGTCATAACGGCCGTCGTTGTCCTTGTCCTCGAAGATGAGGATGCGGTCCTTCAGCTTCATATCGAAGCGCTCCTTGCTGTCGGAGTACGTGTAGTTCTCCGCGATCCACAGGCGGCCCTTCTGGTCCCAGGTCATGGCGATGGGCTGGCGCACATCCGGTTCCGCCGCGAAGACGGTGGCCTTGAACCCGGGCGGGAGTTGCATCTTGGAGAGCGACTCCTCCGCCTTGGCATAGGGGATGGTCAGCGCCTGGTTGTCCGTGGGTGCCGGAATGTCCGCCCGCAGGAGGGCGCTGGAGGCAAGGATGCTGAGAACTGGGAGGGAGAGGCGAAAGACCGGGCGCAGGAGCATTTGAAGAGAAATGGGGTCGGAGGAAAAACTTTCGGCGTCTTCGCAAGAAAAGCGAGACCTTCCAAGAGGTGATTCCCAGGAACACACTGCCTCCCCTTTGGCCAGTGCTTGTTTCTCCCGCCTTCTGAGGCATGTTACGCGTTCGCCCGCATGACACCCGCCCAGCACCTCGACTCCCTCCTCGCCCGCGAGGAGCCGTTGCTGGCGCTTGCCCCCATGCAGGACGTGACGGACCTCCCCTTCTGGCGGCTCATGACGTCCTATGGCGGGGCGGATGTGTACTACACCGAGTACTTCCGGGTGCATGCCGACTCCAAACTGGAGAAGGGAATCCTGCCCTCCCTCGTGGAGAACCCCACCGGCCGTCCCGCGGTGGCCCAGATGATTGGAAATGACATTCCCTCCCTCGTGCGTACAGCGAAGGAACTCCAACAGTTCCCTATCGCCGCCGTGGATCTCAATCTCGGCTGCCCTGCCCCGGTGGTGTACAAGAAATGTGCCGGTGGCGGTCTGCTGCGCGAGCCCGATCGGGTGGATGCCATCCTGGGCGCGCTGCGCGATGCCGTGCAGGTGAAGTTCACCGTGAAGACCCGACTGGGCTTCGATGACACCACGGTCTTCGAGAAGCTGCTGCCCATCTTCGCGAAGCACTCCATCGACCTGCTCACCGTGCACGGTCGCACGGTCCTGGAGATGTATCGCAGCGAGGTGCACTACGATTTCATCGCGCAGGCCGTGCAGGCCATGTCCTGTCCGGTCATCGCGAATGGCAATGTCTCCTCCGCGCACAAGGCCGCCGAGGTGCTGAGCGATACCGGTGCCCGTGGCCTGATGATAGGACGCGGTGCCATCCGCAACCCGTGGATGTTCCAGCAGATTCGCCAGCACCAGCGCGGCGAGCCCATCCTCCTGCCACGGGGCCGGGATGTGCTGGACTACATCCACGCGCTCTATGACTCCGTGACTTCACCGGATGTGCCCGAGATGTTCCAGGTGCAGAAGATGAAGAAGTACCTCAACTTCATGGGTCTCGGCGTGGAGCCGACGGGTTCCTTCCTGCACACCATGCGGCGGGTGAAGTCGAAGGCAGAACTCTTCGCCCTGTGCGCCGAGCACCTGGATCACGGGGATGAAATGCCGCTCGAGCCTTTCGAACTGGAGTTGCAGCCGAAGGATGTGCTGGCGGGAGTGCACTCGTGACAGCACGCGCACGTGAGCATAAAAAAACCGGCCTGCGTGCAGG
>JAEYUU010000301.1 GCA_023429545.1 Verrucomicrobiota bacterium | reverse complement strand
CCTGCCCGCAATGACGGTGTACGAATCATTGAGCAGCATCACCGGATTGAAGATGAAAGGCGTCGCAAGGGCTTCCAGAACATTGAGGGCAGTGTCCTTCAGCAACAGCGAAAGCGAGCACTCATCGTAGCTCATGTAACCCCAACTGCAGGGGGCGCGGCTCTGCACCTCATCGAAGTGAAAGACTCCCATGATTCCGAGACCCGAGAACAACGGCGAAATCTGGAACCGGCCGGCTGAGGTGGCGGCATTGATGGTTCTGTCCACCATGGACTGAAACACCCCCGGCTGCCCCTCCCGAATCAACACACCGGCAATGCGTACCCCGCGCATTTCATAAGGCAGCGGATGGTACTCGAGAAAGGGACGGCTGGGCTGCCCGGCCGACAGGTTGTTCGACACAGGAGCCGTGCCTGTGGCAGGCCCTGGGGTAGAGGAGCCGTCCTTGCAACCTGAGACTCCCAGGATGCCGCCGGTGAACACGGTCGATGCAGCCTGGCGCAATGCATCCCTCCTCGTGATGGGAGGTGGGACATGGCGCTCACGTTCCTCATCCTGCCGTGAGTCCTCGGGACCTGGATGTTGATGGTGCATAGCATTGTGGATGGTGATGTCGGCGGGGGCTGAAATGCAGAATGAAACACAACCAATCAATCATGCCGCGCGCGTGGCCGGATGCGCTGCCAGGATGCCCACGAACTGCCGTGCCGCTTCCGCAAGGGGCAGGCTCTGTTCCTTCTCAAACCAGTCCACCAGCGGCTGCAACATGCTGATGGCCTCCTGCCCCTCTCCGCGCGCCGCGAGCAGCTGCGCCAGCGCAGACGCGGACTGAAGCTCGCGCAAACGGGCACCCTGGGATTTTGAGATCTCCAGGGCACGGCGGAAAAACTCCTCAGCCTTCCCGGGGTCGCCCGTTCCGTCCAGCAGCTCGAGCTGACCGGCAATCAGCAGGACCCCCGGGAGGTTCAGGAACTCACCATTCTGCTCGGCTGTTTCCATCCCGCGCACGCACCAGCGCTGCGCTCCGTGGATATCGCCATTCCTCGCGGAGGCATCCGCCAGCATGGCACAAAAGATGGGTTGCACCAGGATGGTGCCCAATCTGTTTTCATACACCGCAAAACCTTCGCAAAGCATCTGAAGCCCCAGCGCGGGATCCTCGGCATGCGTGGTGGCCCAGCCCACCATCATCTTTATCGCGCAAAGCCACCAGGAATGCTCCTGCTCCATTCACTCGAGCATCGCCTCACGCCCGATGCGCAACGTCCCTGCCAGGTCTCCCAGTCCAAGCCTGAGCATGGTGGAGCCGCCCAACGCCCAGGTCAGCGTATGCGCGTGGCCAAGCTTTCGCGCCAGCGCCAGCCCCGTTTCCGCCATCGCCTCCGCCTCGCGCACGTGTCCCTGGAAACACAGCACAAACATGAGGTAGGTGCGGGCTGCGACGCCGGGATCCTGTCCGTGAATCAGGGCATTCCTGGCGAACGCCGGCCGGTACAGCGCGACAGCACGCTCCAGAAAGTCACGCGACTCAGCCAGCCGGCCCTGGTAGAAAAGGGCCACGCCGCACGTCCACAGCCCTTCAATGAGGAAGGCGTCATCGCCGCTGTCATGGCCAATCTCCATCATCGCCTTTGACCTTCGCACGGCCTCCGGGAGCTTTGCCTTCATCAAGGCCACCACCCACAGCCCCCATTGCACCGGGAAGCGCAGTTCCGGCGCATCCTCGGACTGGCAAAATGACTCGGCACGCCGGAACGCATCATCCACCTCTGGTGCGGAGTATCCCAGCGTGGTCATCTCCGCCAGTCCTTTCAGTGTAGCCAGTTGCACCCCCAGGATACGAAGCTCAGGGTTTCGGGCGATACGCTCCTCGACGATCCCGAGCCCCTGCTTGGCCTGGGCAATCGCATCCACGCAGGCAGAGCGTGCTATGCAGGCCCTCGCCGCCCGCAGACTGAAGTCGGCAGCCTCCCACCCCATGCCAGCCAGCCGGTAATGATTCGCCACCGTGGCAGGATCCACGGCCAGGGCCTGATCTCCGAACGACTCAAGATGCCGCGCAATCAGGCAGTGCATCTCCATGCGACGCGACTTCAGGGCACCCTCATAGGCCACGCTCCGGAGCAACGCATGGCCAAAGGCCAAATTGCCATCCCTATGCTCCAGCAGGCCCAATTGCTCCAGCTTCAGAAGATGCGCTTCGCCGCCGCTCTGCCCCATCGACTGCCATATCTTCACCGCCAGTTCCGCGGGAAAGTCCTCGCCCAGCACCGCGCACAGTTGCAGCATCGCGCGCGCCTCTCCCACCGCCTCCACCCTCCTCAGCAGGAGCTCCTGGAGCGTCAGCGGCACCGTGGCCCAGTCGGCGGGCGCGACCCCGGGATTCGAGCCAAAGTACGTGTCAAATTCCTGGAGCATGCCGCTGGCGAGCAGCGCCCGCGTCATCTCCACTGCGAACAAGGGCACCCCGCGGGTTCGCCGCGTGATCTGCACTGCCACCTCGCTGGGCAAAACCTTCCCATGAGCCACATGCCGGATGAGGACCCGCATATGCTCCAGCTCCAAGGGACGCAGGACAAGTACCTCCATCCCCTCCAGGAGCCTCTCCTCTTCCGGGCGGACGGTCACCACCACGAACACCCTCCCCAGCCCGGATTCACCGAGACGGCTGAGCCAGTCGCGAGTCAGTTCATCGCTCCAGTGCACATCATTGAACACCATCACGGTGGGCCTGCCGTCAATCAAAGCTGCGACCAGCTTGTCCAGCGCGGCAAAGGTCCGCGTTTTGCGTACATCAGGCGACACCCCCATCGATTGCGGGGACATCTTTTCCAGCATCCCGAACACCCCCACCCCCAGAAGCGCGCACTCCTCGGGATCCAAACCCGCCTGCATGAGGCGCTGCTGCAACTCCTCATCCGCCGTTGATTCCGGGTTGTCCAAGCGCAGGGCGGCACTCAGCCAACGCCGCACGGGGTGGAAGCTGGTGCTCGTGTCATAGGGCGAGCATTGCAAGAACACTTCGTACGACTGGTCACGCTCAGCACGATTCCGCAGGAACTCCGCCACCAAGCGTGACTTTCCCATCCCGGCCTCGCCGGTTACGAGCAGGGGACGACAGTCCTCCCCAGCCCTCGCGGCTGCCCAGCCCTCACACAACACACGCAGTTCAGCATCACGCCCCACCATCGGCACGTGCCTCACATGGTCCACCCTCTCAGAGATCCTTGCACCGGTACAACGGTCCGTGACCCGATGCAGCACGATGGCCTTCTCGAGCCCTTTCAACACTCGCGGCCCAAGTTCCACGGTCTTGAAATTTGCCCGTATGTCCTGCAGGCACGAATCACTCACCACCACCCCGTCGGGTGGCGCCTCCCCATGAATCCGGCTCGCGAGATTCGACGTGGCTCCGATCAATGCCTCGTACTCGGTCATGCCGCCCTGCACCTCAATGTCCGCGATCACCACCAGGCCCGAATGCACCCCCACCCTCAAGGCGGGTCGGGGTGTCCCCTCGGGCAGATCCCAGCGGGCTGTCTTGTGGCCTTCCACCATCTCCACCCCCGCATTCACCGCGCGTTGGGCATTGTGCTCAGTTGCATGCGGATAGCCAAAGCATGCCAAAATTCCATCCCCCATGAATTTTGCGACATAACCACCATAATGATTGATGGCCTTTTGGCAGATCCCCCTGCTGACATGCAGCACCCGTATGTACTCCTCCGGGTCAAGCTGGTCGGCCATCGCGGTGGACCCCACCAAGTCCGCAAACATGACTGTCAAAAACCTCCGCTCACCCGCGGGGGCCGCCGGTCCTGAAGGCTGGCCATTTCTTGTCATGGGCCTGGATGGCGTGAAACTAAGAAGAATATTTACGCCAAAAGCCCTTCAATCAAGCAAGAGAGGACAACTCCACGAAAAAAATTCCCGTGATTGCACCAAAATGAAATACTGGTTTCCTATCTTCCCCGCCTTTCTTGCTCAAGGGAAACCCGGTATCCCCAGCAGTCCGCCCGCCCCTCCGTCACCCTGCATGCTTCCACTCAGAACCAGACCCCACACAAAGGAACGCTCCAAGGCACCGCCACGCAGATCGTCCATCTCGGCCAGCAGGTTCCAACCTTCGTACAGATATTTCCAAGAGGCGATGGTCACCCACTGCTCCGGACTGGACTGCCAGCGCTTCACCATCTTTGCGATTCGACGGCTCTGGCAATCATAGGCACATTCGATACGCATTCTCGGCGGCGCATTGGGCAGGGGCGCCACCAATCCGTCCGTTTCCATAGTCAGTAGGCGATTCTCGCCATCCCAAGTATAGCGTCACTTGCCATCAAAGAGGATGTTGCCGTCCTCATCATGCCAAGCGCGGTCTGCGCCTTGGGCACCCACAGACGTCCCTGCTTGAGCATGTCCAGCGGCACGTTCTCCGGCGGCTCGCCGAGCCGCGTGGCTTTCACCTGAACGGAGAGACAAACGGCAACGCCGTTTGGCAC
>JAEYUU010000285.1 GCA_023429545.1 Verrucomicrobiota bacterium | reverse complement strand
TTTGAAGTCCGCGAACGGTGTCACCATGGTGCACCGGTGCCTCGAATCGCTCACGCCAGCCGGGATTCCGAGACAGGAAATCGTTCCTGTCATGAACTTCAAGTTTTTCTCGAATGGGCCGCGTAATGAATCCCTCCGTCGGGAGCTGGGTCTTGCGCCTGCCACCCGCCTCGTGGTCTTCAATGGCAACGACCACGCCGCTGCAGCCTTGGATATCCGCCAGCTCTATGAAGCGGTGGATCTCCTGATTGAAGGCGGCATGGATCTGGCACTCATTCGCACGGGGCATGTTCTGCCCGCGAACTATGATGGGCTCCATTTCCGCCCCGGACCACGCTGCCATGAGTTGGGTTTTGTCGAGCGGAACCGAATTCCCGAGATCATGCGCCTTGCGGACGTGGCGGTACAGCCTGGAGACGGTGACTACTTCAATGCGCACCGCCTGCCCGCGAAGGTCCCGGAGTATCTTGCCATGGGCAAGCCGCTCGTGATGGGTGAGACGAATATCGGCCGTGAGCTGGCCGGAGAGAACGCTGCACTGATCCTCCCCGGGATGTCTCCTCACCAGATGGCGGAAGCCATCGCCAAGCTCCTGAATTCGCCAGAGGAGGCCGCTGCCATGGGTGCCCGCGGACGCGAGTTCGCCCGCAGTCGATTTTCCCGCGAGGCGGTGATTCCGCTTCTGGAATCCTTCTATCGCGATTGCCTGCCAGCACCTGCGACACGGCCCCCGATCAGTTCCTGTGAGATTCCCCGTCGCTAAACCACCCCGTCAGTGACGGGCCTTTCATCCCCAGTCCTCCTGAGTTTACGAACGAACCGTCTGACATGTCCCGGCCCCGTTTCAGTGTCGTCATTCCCACCCGCAATGCTGAGAAGACCCTGGGATTGACGCTACGCACCTGCCTGGAGCAGGAGTTTGAGGACTACGAGATCCTCGTCTCGGACAACAGCGCCACCTCCGCGACGGAAGCGCTGATCGCCAGTATCAACTCGCCCCGAATCCGCCGGGTTCGCCCGGAGCGCACACTCTCCATGCAGGAGAACTGGGAGTTCGCGGTGGAACAGGCGGCCGGGGAGTTCATCCTGGTGCTGGGAAGTGACGATGGCCTCATGCTGCACTGTCTCAAGGAGGCGGACAGGCTCCTGCGCATGCTGGACACGAAGCTGCTGCGCTGGGACTCAGTGTGCTACAACTGGCCGGACGTCCACGTGCAGGATGTTCTCTCGCCCCATACCCTGTTGATTCCTCTTAAACAGAAAGACTTCTACCATCCCATTCGCTCGAGGGACTCCAGGCAGGCGATCCTGGACGCAGCCAATTCCCGGATCAGCTACGCGGAGCTTCCCACGGTGTATTCTTCCGCGGTACACCGGAGCCTGCTGGACTCGCTCAGAAAAATGACCGGGCGGGTTTTCCACGGCGATTGTCCAGACGTGTACAGCGGGTTTGCCCTGGCCCATCTGGTGCGGTGCTACTGTACGCTTGATGCCCCGCTTTCCATCAACGGGCTTTCGGGCAACAGCAACGGAGTGGCTACAATATTCCTCAAGAACCGCTCTCCGATTGCTGAGGATTTCAACGTGCTCAATCAAACGCGCGGGACTGGGCGCGACTGGCAAACGTGGATACCGGACCTGCCATTGCTGTCCACATGCAGCGCTCATTCGTTCCAAAGCGCGAAGACGGCACTCTTCCCGGATGATCAAGAACTCATGGTGGATCGCCGACAGCTTGTGCAGAACGCCATGCGCGAGTACCGATCAACGAACGAGGCGGAGTGGCAGGCATTGCGCGATCTGGTGCGCCAGAGTTTGTCTGATGATCGTGGTCTGCAGGAGTGGTTCGATGTGGAGTACGCGACGAAGTCGTTCGTCACCTGTCCCCCCGCCCCCACTCCACAACTAAAGCGCTACGGAGGTCACTACCTGCACCTTGATGCTTCGGAGTTTGGAGTGTCGAATGTGTGGGAGGCAGCCCATCTGTGCGAAAAGCTTATGGGATACAGGAGAGATGGACTCAATGCACACCTGAAGCCAGCCCGACCATCCCGCCCTGCGCAGGGGGTGATTGTGTTTCATTCGCCTTTGATTGCTGCGCCGCGCGAGGAGCTCTACCAGCAGGAGACTGAGGTGATGATTCTCAAGATTCTGGCAGCCCGGCTCAAGAGCAAAACCTTCGTTGATGTGGGTGCGGAGAAAGGTTCATTTGCGACGGTGTTTTTTGACCTGGGGTTTGAAGGGACATTGTTTGAGCCCTTCGCAGAGCACCTGCCAGTGCTGCGCAATCTCGTGGAAGGCAGCGGCTCGCGCGTGTTTCCCTACGCAATTGACGCTACCGATCATGAAGGGCGGTTGCACATTGCAACGGACGAAGCAGGCCGCCCGCTGGAATATTTTCATTCTCTGCAGGCATCGCCCTCGGCCGTCAATTTCCACCATGATGCCGGTGTGCCGGTGACCTGCCGCTCACTCGGGAGCCTGGCAGAGGAGGGTGTGATAGGCCATGAGGTGGGGCTCGTGAAGATAGACACTGAGGGCAACGACCTGAAGGTGCTCGAAGGAATGGGGCAGGTAAAGGCGGAGGTGCTGATGTGTGAGTTTGTGACGCCGGGACTGTATCCGGACTGGGAGCACTCGTTTCCAGAGAGGCTGACGGCTGCGGCGAAGGCGCAGGGGTATGAGCACTGCATTGCGGTGATCCGCTTTGATGAGCACGAGATGGTGGAGATGGATCCCGCGCAATTCGTGGATGGGCAGTGGGGGAATCTCATCTTCACTTCAGCGGATATCTTGTGCGCCGTCCGGACGGAGTTGAACGCCCTGATGCAACTCGCGCATCGCATGCACGTGGAGGCCTGTCAGATTGACCATCGGGCGCTGCTGGAGAAGGAGGCCAAGATTCAGGAGCAGGCTGCAGTATGCCTCGATCAGCAGCGACGGCTGGACGAAAGGAAATCCAAGATCGTGGAATTGCGGGAAAAGCTCTCGATCTTGAAGGAGAAGAATGAGCGTCAGCGAGCCCATCGCTGAGTCTGGAGGGCACTCAGGGAAGGCGAGAGACAATGCATCGCGGTGAGCCCGTTTAGATGAGCACGCGATGGGATAGGCCGTGAAGAATCCTCATCTTTGCCCCTGCGGAGATTCTGCGTCCGGCCTGCAAGCAGAACGGGATGCGCCAGTGCCCGGGACTCAGATGAGTGGAAAGACGGAAAAATGCGACTAGTGGAACAAAACCGGAGCACTCGAGGAAAAGAATGGCAAACTGGCGGACTCATCAGTGACCCTCCGATGCGCTGCATTTCTTCGCTACCATGGCATGTGGTGGGCAGTGAAGCTTGGCAGGAATGATCCGACGACGCCCACCGTTTTCCTCCTTGTGCCACGCCAGACGGAAACCCCACCCAGCGAAATGCCCTCGCCCCTGCAGCTGGGCATGATTTCAGACTATGCGAAGGATTTCCAGCCGGGTTTGGATCTGCTGCAAGTCCTCTGCCACACCAGGGAGGATCTTTCCCCGAGCGCTTTCGCACAGGCTTGGAATGTGGTGGTGAACCGGCACGACCTCCTTCGCAGCCGGTTCTTGTGGCAGGAGGTGGACGTGCCGGTGCGCGAGGTACAAGGTGCGACCGCGGTGCCATTCCAGGAGCACGACTGGAGAGGCCTGTCAGCGAAGGAACAGGATGCCCAGTTTGAAACGTTTCTTGCGGAAGACCGCAGGGCCGGTGTCGATCTCGCCGTGGCCCCCCTCATGCGCGTCACGTTGTTTCGCACGGGCAGGAAGCGGTGGCGCTGGTGCTGGACACACCATCATCTGCTTCTGGACACACGCGGCATCTTGCTGGTGCTGGACGAGGTGTTTGCGATTTATGAAGCGCTTCGCTCAGGAAGGGAGAAGAAACTCCCGCCAGCGCCGGCGTTCAGTGACTATGTGGCCTGGCATCTCAAGCAGGACTGGTCGGCTGCGGAAACGTGGTGGCGTGCGCACCTGGCGGGATTCACCAGGCCCACGCCTTTGCTCGCGGATCATGCGCCCGGACGTGGCAGCGGGGATGCCTGGGCAGAGTACAAGGTGGAACTGTCCTCAAGGGTGACGCGCCGATTGGGTGCGCTGGCTTCCCAGGCCGGAGTGACGCTTAACACCGTGCTGCAGGCGGCCTGGGGGCTGTTTCTCGGCCGTTGCAGCGGTGAGCAGGAGGTGGTTTTCGGAGCCACCCGCGCCTGCCGCAAATCCAGCATTTCCTCTGCACCGGCCATTGCGGGGTTGTTTGTCAATACGCTGCCGGTCCGGGTGCGCTTGGACCCGGAGAGCGGGCTGATTCCATGGCTCCGCGAGATCAGGCGGCAATGGATGGAGATTCGGTGCTTTGAAAATGTGCCGCTGTCTGATGTGCAGGGCTGGAGCGCCGTGCCTCGCGGCTCGCGGCTGTTTGAGAGCATTTTCAACTATCAGGAGCCTAGCTGGGACAAGGCACTCAGCGCCCGGGGCGGCGCATGGCGGCGGCGCGATTTCTGCCTGCGCAGCCAGCCGGGATATCCACTGACTCTCAATGCCTACGGGGGAGGGTCATCACTGGTGCTGGATATGGTCTATGATCGCCGACGTTTCTCCGAGGACACGGTTTCGCGCATGATGGAATACCTGCAGACGCTCCTGGAGAGCATGGCAGCGTCTGGTGCGCGGCGGCTCGGCAATCTGGAAATGTTCAGCGGAGCAGCGCGCCGGCAGGTCGTGAAGAAATGGAACGAGACCGCGCGCAGGTATCCGCGCAAGGGTCTCCATGAATTGTTCGAGCAGCAGGCCAAGCGAACTCCGGATGCCGTGGCAGCGACATTTGGAGGGGAGTCCATCACTTACCATAAGCTGAACCTCTGGGCCAACCGCCTGGGTCGCTACCTGCGTGCCCAGGGAGCGGGCCAGGGGGGGATGGTAGCGATTTGTGCGGAGCGTTCCCTCGATCTTATTGTCGGCCTGCTGGGCATCCTGAAGGCTGGCGCAGCCTATGTGCCACTCGATCCGGCCTACCCCGGGGAACGGCTCGTTTTCATGCTGCAGGACACCGGCGCACCATTGCTGCTGACGCAGTCAAATCTGGCGCCGCAACTGCCTTCCAGCGGGGTCAGGACGATTCTGCTGGATACTGACTGGCCGGTGATCAAGCGCGAGAGCAGCGACGGCTTCTCGAGCGGCACGGACGCGCAATCTCCCGCCTATGTGATCTATACCTCCGGATCCACGGGAAAACCCAAAGGCGTGGTGGTGCCACATGGCGCCGTGGTCCGCCTTGTGGTAAACACCGACTACGTGCGCCTCTCTTCCAGCGAAGTTTTGCTGCAGGTCGCGCCCGTATCATTCGATGCCTCGACCTTTGAGATCTGGGGCGCGCTCCTCAATGGCGCCCGCATCGCGATTCATCCGCCTGGGCGGTTCTCGCTTGAGGAGTTGGCGGAATTTATCGCGAGCCGCCAAGTCACCACGATGTTCATCACCACGGCGCTGTTCGAGCAGTTGGTGGAGCTTTACTCAGAATCCCTGTCCGGTGTCCGGCAGCTCCTCACGGGAGGTGAGACCATGCCGGTGGAAACCATGCGCAAGGCGTTGCGGAATTTGCCCAACACCAGAATCATCCACTGCTACGGTCCGACGGAGAATACGACCTTCACGACCTGTTTCGCGGTGGACGCATTGGCCCCGGGTGCCACGTCGGTGCCCATTGGGCGTCCCATAGCCAACACCACCGTCTACATATTGGACGCCCGTCTTCAGCCGGTGCCACCCGGAGTGCCGGGGGACCTGTACACTGGGGGCGCCGGCTTGGCCCTTGGTTACCTGAACCAACCGGAGTTGACTGCGGAACGTTTCATTCCGCATCCCTTTGGCCGCCGCAACGCCGACCGGCTCTACCGCACGGGTGACGTCGCGCGCTGGCTGCCGGATGGCACGGTGGATTTCATTGGCCGGAGGGATCATCAGGTGAAAATCCGCGGGCACCGTATTGAACTGGGCGAGATCGAGTCCGTGCTTTGCAGCCATCCCCAGATGCGTGACGCCGTGGTGGTCGCGCGGGAGGACTCCCCTGGCAACAAGCGGCTCATCGCATTCATGTCGCTGCGCGGGAGATTGCCCATTCGCGAGGTGCGCCGGTTCCTGGAGGGGAGGCTGCCCGCCTACATGGTTCCTTCCGTGTTCGTGGCACTCGACTCATTTCCGCTGAACGCCAATGGAAAGGTGGATCGCCACGCGCTGATAGATACCCATTGGAAGGGGGAGGCCGGACCTGATGGAGGTGACGGTGATGGCAGAGATGCCAGCAGGCGGCGTGTGGCTCCCCGGACTGAAACGGAGGAGATGGTCGCGGCCATCTGGTCTGAGGCACTTGAAGTGCAATCTGTGGGTGTTCATGATCACTTCTTTGAATTGGGCGGCCATTCCCTCCGCGCGATGACGGTGGTGTCGAAACTGCGCAAGGCTTTGGGCAAGTCCGTGCCTGTCCGTCTGTTGTTCGAAAAGCCCGTGCTCGAATCTTTCTGTTCGGCGCTGGAAAAGCTTCGCCTTGGTGATCTTGCTGAGAACGAGCAAACCATCATCGCAATGCCGAGGATGGATCCATTGCCGGCTTCTTCGTTTCAGGAGCGCATCTGGAGCAATCATGTCCTGCGCAAAGAAGGCGCTCCAAACAATCACGCGCTGCATTTTCTGCTGAAGGGCATGCTGGATGTGCCTGCCCTCGAGCGAAGCCTGTCTGACATCGTCCGGCGGCACGAGGTATTGCGTACAAGAGTAAAGATCCAGGAAGGGTGCGGAGTTCAGCACATTGCCCCTGCGGGGCCGATGACCCTGGAGGTGGTCCCCATGGAGGGCGTCCTCAAACGAACGGACGCATTTATTCATCAAGTCGAAAAAATCGGCCAGACCAGTCTGGAGG
>JAEYUU010000251.1 GCA_023429545.1 Verrucomicrobiota bacterium | reverse complement strand
GCACCAGAGAGCGAATCAAATCAAAGCCATCCCACGAGGTGCCACGGTTCTCCCGCGCCCAAGCCAGCGCCGATTGCGCGGTTTTTGAGTTCCAGTCCACACTTGCGGCAGCATCCGCATGCTCGATCACCTGCTTCCAGAAAAGCTTGTGAGCGTGCGGCACGTCCTGGAACATCCTACCGTGGGCAAGGTCCACCTTCAATGCGACGCGCAAGCCCTTTGCTTCCTTCTCCGGAATCAACTCGCACACCAGGTCCACCACATCCCTTGCGAGCAGGGCATCCCAGTACACCATCGCCTTCACCAGTTGCTGGATCGCTCCGAGCGACTTCTCCCAAGGCACCTGCCTCATCTCCATCACCAGCTCCTCCGCCAGGGACATCAACCGGGTAGTATTCCCACTGCCGCTCCAGTGCGAGATGAGCGCACTCGGGATGTCCGGCAGACCCTGCTCCAGGCACCGCACCAGCCACGCCGGGGTCACGAAGTCCGCGAACTGACTCGCGTCACCCCCGAACACGTCCCACAATGCAGCTGCCTCCTGGTGCATGGGCATGCGGTCCACGCGGCTCTGCCGCACGAATGACTGCCACGCCGCCTGAATGGTCTCGCGCCTTCCATCTCCCAGCGCTGCACGCAGGCGTTGCAGGGCCGCATCCCACCCCGCACTCACCGGCTGGTCCACACGCTTCGACATTCTCGGGGCCGGCCACGTCTGGGGTGCAGCTTCGCCTTCCCGGGGAAACGTCCCTGCGTCTCTCATCAGCTCTTCACTGCCAGCCGAGCCCTTCCCAATCCCGCTCATCGCCTGCTCATAGGCAGAGCGTACACGGCGGAATCCCTCCGGGTCCTTGTCCGGCCGATGCACCTTCAGCAGCCGCGCATAGGCCGCCTTCACCTCCTTCTCCGAGGCACGATGGCGATCAAGACCAAGCACCTGCCAAGGGTCATGCATCTCACTCCTCCTCCCGGAAAAAGGGCCGCATGAAGGAATCCAGGTCCTCGCCAGCCTCGTGAATCTTCGCCGCGTCCTGTGTGTGCAACGCCGCCTCAAACCGATCCAACAACATGCTGAGCTGCTCACGCATGCCACCGCTCAGGTCCACATACAGACGGTTGGCGCGCTCCAGACGCGCGCGATTCGGCGGCGCCTCGCGGGGATGCATCTTGAGCGGCTGCAACAGGCGGATGGCCTCCGCGATCTGCTCCTTGCTCAGCGTGCCGGGACGCTGCTCGAAGACTTCGTTCAGCTTCCGCCCCGTGCTCATCACCGTGACCTCCACCTCCAGGATGCCATTCATGTCATAGCTGAATCGCACCTCGAACTCCCCCGCGCGCTCCTGTCCCGGCCGGCTCTTCATGCCGTTGAAACGCACCTGCCCAATCATCTGATTGTCCTTCGTGAGGCGGCTCTCGCCCTGGTAGATCTTCAGCAGCACCTCATCCTGATCCGGATGCAAGGTGTGATACACCTCACTGCGGCTGACTGGCACGGTGGTATTGCGATCCAGAATAGGCGAGAAATAACCTGGTTCCAGGTGCCCTGGCAGCAGCGGTTTCGTCACTTCCACACCCAGGCTGTGCGGGCACACATCCGTAAGTACGAGATCATGCACGGCCGCATCACCCACGCAGAGCGCCTGCTGCACGGCCGCACCCAGCGCCACCACACGATCCGGATCCAGCGTGGCATTCGGCGGAAGCTTCAGATCCTCGCGCAACTGATCGAACACCAGCGGCATGCGGCTTGCGCCACCCACCAGCAGCACGGCATCGAGATGCTGCGGCAGCAGGTTCGCATCGCGCAGGGCACGACGCACCACCGGCCGCAGGCGCGCGGTGAGCTCGACGGTGGCCGCGCGGAAATCATCGCGCGAAATCGGGGCCTCCTTGTCGCCCAGCGGGAAGGTCGCATGCTCCTCCTTCGTGAGCTTGCGCTTCAGCATCTCCACCTGCTCGCGCCAGCGGAGTTTCTCCTCCTCCTTCGGCTTCCAGTGGAATTCATTCTGGATCCATGCGGCGAAGGCATCCGTGTAGTCCTCCCCGCCGAGCCGGCTCTCGCCGGAGGACGACTTCACCTCCACCACACCCTCGAAGCACTCCAGCACCGTCACGTCGAAGGTGCCGCCGCCCAGGTCGAAGACCATGAGCGTATTCAGCTCCGAGGTCGCGCGGAACCCATGGGCCAGCGCGGCCGCTGTGGGCTCATTCACGAGGCGGTCCACCTTCAGCCCGGCGATCTTTGCCGCTTCCACGGTGGCCTGCCGCTGCTGGTCGTGGAAATACGCGGGCACGGTGATCACGGCACTCTCCACCGGCCTGCCGAGGCGCAGCTCCGCGATGCGCTTCATCTCCTTCAGCACCACCGCACTGCACTCCACGGGAGTCCAGCGCCGCCCGCCAAAACGGTAGCTCGCCGCCGTGCCCATGTCCCGTTTGAAGAAAGCACGCCCCGACTCTGGCGCCGTGATGAGTCGATCCTTCGCCGCGCGGCCCACCAGCAGCGCACCATCCTCAGCCACCGCCACGGCGGAAGGCGTCAAGTCCTCCCCCGACTCGTTCGCCAGAGTCACGGGAGCGCCATCCTTCATCACAGCCACAAGACTGTTGGTGGTGCCAAGGTCGATACCAATCATGCGCAGACGTTATGCAAAACCCTACGACCCTGCACCAGCGAAAAGTCACGCGGACATGCGGAATCTCTCGTGGCACTTTGCAAGAACGGTCACCCTGAGCGGCAACCACTCGACCTCCGCAGGCGAATCCCCTCAGTCGCACCGCTAACCTTCCCCCTGCCCCTTCTTCGCCATGAGCAAGACCATCACCCCCTCCGCGCTGCGCGAGCTGCACGCGCAGCATCCAAA
>JAEYUU010000309.1 GCA_023429545.1 Verrucomicrobiota bacterium | reverse complement strand
CCCAAAAACAGAGGAAACTCATCCCGCGCACGATTCTCCGCACGCGCTCTCGGCCCCGGCTGGCTTTGTTTATCCGAGTGCCACTCCTCAAATCCCGCGAGCATGAAGCCGGCGCTGAAGGCGCAGTGCATGAGATCTGCGAGGCTCTTGTGAAATGAGGTCGTGCTCTCACTCTGCGCCTGCCCGGGATGCATGATGATCGGGATGCTGTGCGGCGTGCTGTAGGCATCCACACGGCGGTACTGGATCATGCGCTCATCGTCGAAACCCCACGACGTCTGGCGGGGGATGCGGAAGCAGGGATGGTTCAGCACCCACAGCATGCGCCCGCCCTCGCGGAGCACGCGTGCCGCTGAGAGGGAAACTTTGTTCAGGTGTTCCATGTTCTGCAGCGCTAGAATGCTCGACACGGCATCTAAGGGACCAAGGTCATGCAGATCCGCGGCATCTCTCGTGACATACCGAATGGGTGAGGCGGAAGGATACTCCCTCGCACGTCGCACCAGGGATGAGGCCGCATCCAGCCCGGTGACTTTGGCGCCACGATCCGCAAGGGCGCGAGCGAAGACGCCTTGTCCACAACCCAGATCGAGAATCGACTCATCACGCCGCGGCTGGAGAAGGTCCAGCGCGCCGGGGATCACGATACGCTGGTACAACTCCGAGCCCTGCGCACCGATGATCTTGTCATACCAGTCCGCCGACTTCTCCCAAGACGTGCCGTGCGCCGAGGCATCGCGTGGACGCGGGCCAGGCTTGGGTTGCGGACCTTTGTGACCACCATCACGCCGAGGTCCCTTCTTTCCTTGGGGCGCAGGGTGGCCTGATGCTGGACCGGAACGCGGCCCTGTCTCATGATCACGCCGCGGACGACGGTGAGGATTGGGATCAGGTTCGCGCTTCTGCCAAGGCATGATGTCCGATCGATCGATCGGAAGGCGTTGTCAATGTTGGCCACATGGCGGCTCATGCCACCATGCAGCCCGAAAAAGGCCGGGCGCTTTACTTCTTCGGCGCCTTGATGGAGAAGTCGTCGTACTGCACGTCCACCGCATTGGTGGTCAGGCTGATGAGGGTCTTGGAGTCGTGGCTGATGCCCTCGGACTTGAAGCTGCCGACCGCCTTGCCATCGATGCTCACGAAGATCTCGTCGCCTCTCGTGATGACCACGAGCGTGTGCCAGTCCTGCAGGGAGAGGCTCACAGGAATGCTCTTGTTCTTGGTCTTCAGGAATTCCTTGTCTTCCGACGATAGGCCTTCTGGGGTCTTCCTCTTCGCGTAGATGTCATTGCGGAAGTTGCCAGTCTTGGCGTCCCCGATGTTCACGGTCTTGGGGCTGACGCTGACGTTGCAAATGTGGCCGGCGTGGGATTCCTTGTAGCCCTTGTCGTCGAACCACAGGTTGAAGCTCTTGGCCTGGTCGCTCACGTAACGGAACTTCACGGAGATCTGGAGGTCGCGCTCGGGCTCGATGACCACATGGTCCACGGCGGAGTGGTCGGAGCCTTCGGGGGTAATGCCGATCAGCACGCCGTCCTTCACGACGCTGCCACTCTTGTAGTGACCCCAGCGCTTGCCGAAGCCGTCGCTGGAGAAGTCATCGGCGAAAATTTCCCGGGTGTAGTTTCCGAGGGGAGCGGCCAGGGCGAAGGTGGCAGTGACTGAAATAAGGAGGCAGGGAAGCAGTGATTTCATGGGGAGTCAGGTGCCATGCCTTAACGCCCACCTGAAGATCGTTCTACTCAAAATGATCCCGAAATGCAGGGGTGTGGGATTCGGGGTGGGCGAATGTGAAAGACCTCCACAAAAAAGCCGCACCCACCCGGGTGCGGCTCTGGTAGTGTGCTCTACCTCTCAAGTACTGAATTTTTCTCAGGGAAATGGTGTGGGCAGCGTGACGAGTATCAGCAGCGTCCGGTGTGCCATTCACCGACGGGGTCCTGCTGTTGTTTCTGCGGATGTAGAATGCCGTCGGTTACCGCCAGGTGCGGTGGCTCCTGGCAGCAGGAGGGGGTCGCCAGTATGGCGGCGGCAATGAGTGAAAATTGGGGTCTCATGGACGGTGTTGTGCTGTAGGGTAGTGCGCGGCGTTTATATAAGGGAAAGCCCGGAACACGCTAATGCAGATGGTTACTAACATTAAATGGATACTCATCAAATCCAGAGAATTTATAAACGAATATGCAATATGAGCATCCCTTCAGCTCTGGATTGCAGCCTCAGTGTGAGGATGTTGCTTGGCAAACTGCCCGGATTGTCCGCGTTTGATCGATTTAGGTGCTTCGCGCTAGGACTTTGTCGCAGGCGTGGGGTGTCCCTCGCACTTGGTGCGCGGTTTGCCCGCCTCCGGCGATGTAACCTGGAGGCTGAACTTCATTGCTAGATCTGGTCACCTCACACCGCAATCTCCGCCTTAATAGCCGGATGCGGGTCATAGCCTTCCAAGGCGAAGTCCTCGAACTTGAAGGCGTCGATGTCCTTCGCGTCGGGATTGATGCGCATGGTGGGGAGGGGGCGCGGTTCGCGGGTGAGCTGAAGGCGCGCCTGATCAAGGTGGTTCGAGTAGAGGTGGAGATCGCCGAAGGTGTGGACGAAGTCTCCCGGCTGCAGGTCGCACACCTGCGCGACCATCATGGTGAGCAGGGCGTAGCTGGCGATGTTGAAAGGCACGCCCAGGAAGAGATCCGCGCTGCGCTGGTAGAGCTGGCAGCTCAGCTTTCCTTTGTCCACGAAGAACTGGAACATCAAGTGGCAGGGCGGAAGGGCCATGTCCTCGATGTGAGCCACATTCCATGCGCTCACGATGTGGCGGCGTGAGTAGGGCGTGGTTTTGATGCGTTGGATGACATCCGCAATTTGGTCGTGCTCGCGGCCATCCGGTCCCTTCCATCGACGCCATTGCGCTCCATACACAGGACCGAGATTCCCTGCTTCATCCGCCCACTCATCCCAAATGGTGACCTTGTTCTCGTGCAGGTACTTGATGTTGGTGTCGCCCTTCAGGAACCACAGCAATTCGTGGATGATGCTGCGCAGGTGCAGCTTCTTCGTGGTCAGGCAGGGGAAGCCCGCGCTCAGGTCGTAGCGCGACTGCTCACCGAACACCGCATACGCGCCCACACCCGTGCGGTCCTCACGGAAGCTCCCGTGATCCAGCACTTTGCGGAGGAGGCGGTGGTATTCGTGCATGCGGAGAGGATGAAGCACAGCCGGTGGGGACTGCAATGTGATTCCAAGAGGGCGTGCCGCTGCCTGCCCCCGGTGAACTGGTCACGAGGCGGATGCACCTCGTGGAGGCCCTTTTTTTGGAAAAAAATGCTGTACGGTGTCCATCTTGGTGGGCTAACGCGCCTTCAGCAGTATCACCCCAAGCCATTCCG
>JAEYUU010000151.1 GCA_023429545.1 Verrucomicrobiota bacterium | reverse complement strand
CCCACACGCTTCGGTCCGCCGGCAGCATTGTCATCCTCAATGGCGCTGATGATGGCATTGCCGAGGTCGATATCGAAGACGCTTTCCGACTTGCCCTTGCGCTCCTTGCACATCCAGATGAGGAGGTCGGTGCTGAGCTGGCGGTTGCGCACGGAGCGTTTCAGGAACTCGGCGAGTTGATCCAGTTCGTCATTGGCATCGAGCACTGCGGCGATTTCCGCCACGGCACGACCAGCGGTCTTGGTAAGATGGTTGAGCGACTCCTGCACCCAGGCGCGATCCGGGAACGCGACCGGGAAGGCGCGGTAGAAGCGGCTCAGAAGCGCGGCGGGCAGCGCGGAGCTGGCTTCCGCGAGTGTAGGGCGCGCATCACGCAGGAGTTCCTCCACCTTGAGGGAGCCTTCTGGGAGCGGGGCCTTGGCCACTTCCGCGAGTTCGTCACGCGCGAGCAGGAGCTGGAGCGCCTCCTTGGGGTGCAGCTTCCACGCCTTGCGCACGGTGCTGCTCACCTCATCGAAAGCGGGCGCGAGCTGCGTGGATTTGTCGGTAAAGAGATCGAGATCCTTCTGGATGCGGGCCAGAGCAGTGAGCTTGGCCTTCATGTCGCGGGCCTTGGTGAGGTCGGCGATCATGGCCTCCGCGGGCGTGACGCCTTCCGCATCGCGGCGCATGAGCATCTCGGTGCGTTTTACGGGCACCACGACATGGCGGCGATCCTTGAGAGCCTTCTTCGCCGCTGACCACCAGGTCTTGTAATCGGCTGCGGAAACTACGCGTGGCGAGAGCAGCGCCTCCAGCGCATCAAGCGACATGGAATTCCCGTGGCTCTTCAGTGCGAGTTCCACGAGTTCCGCGGGATTCTCCCTGGCCAGTTTCTTGAGGCCATCGAGATCAGCCACGCGGCGGGCGAGCAGGTGTTCTTCCGGCAGGAGTTCGAGGGAACCAATGGCGAAGGAAAGCTTGAGCGGGTGACTCTTCTTGTCTTCAAAGTCAACGATCAGGCGATCTCCCAAAAGATCCCACTCCGCGATGCGGCCAGCACCCCAGCTCTTGTGCACGACACACGCTCCGACTGGTAGCGTGCTGAGTTTTTCCGCGTCTGGACGGGAGAGCTTGCCTGCTTGAACCAGTTTTTCGGCCTCGGGATGCATCATGGGAGGGGGACGATAGGACGCAGGGCCTTCGGTGCAAAGGAAATGTCATGTCGCGCCATGGAAGAGGGACGGATGTCTCACCCAGAGACATTTCCATAGGAAGATTGTGCTTTTCTGGCTTGCCAATGGGTGGTGACTTTGGCTAACTGGAATGGAATTTCATGAAAAACCGAATTATCCTCACTCTCGCCGGTGCTCTTCTCGTGGGCACGTTTGCATTTGGTGACATCCAGTCCTCTCCGGGCAGCAAGTGGGACTGGAGCCGGAAGCTCTCGCGCTCACTGGCCAACCTCGCCTACGGCTGGTCCGAGTATCCCATTCAGTGGAAAAAAGTGGATCAGGAAGATGGCACCAACGCCGCATTCACTTCGGGAATTGTACAGGGCACGCACCGCAGTGTGGTTCGCTTGGGATATGGCCTGTATGAATTCGCGACCTTCCCCTTTCCCACCTACAAGGGCGGTTATCGCCCCCCTTACCGTGTGAAGGAGCGCTTTGATACCTGGTACGGTTATCAGGAGTTCCCGCCCCAAGTCGGCTTCACCTCGCAGGCTGATTACAGCCGCACGCAGAGCTGGTAGGCACGGACAGTGTAATTTTTTTTCCCAGAAGCCCGGCAGCGATGCCGGGCTTTGTTGTCTCCGGCGCGGACGAACTTCATCATGAGTCCCGAAATAGTTTCAGCGAATGGCGGACCTGCACTGTCGAAGCTGAGATGAACTCGACCAAAGTCGTGCGGGGTCTTTTGGCCCTCTCGCTGGCGGCGAATCTCGCTCTTGGCTGGATGCTTTGGCAACAGCGGCATCCGGAACAGACTGAAAAGCTCACAATATCGGCCCCGGCTTCCCCCACGAAGGCCTTCGCGAAGGAGACCACGCCGGTCTCCGTGGTGGAATCTCCGATAGCGCGCGCTCCTCGAATCGAACCACCCCTGCCGCCACCAGCGCGTGGAGGCATCAATACCACCAAGGCCGAGGGTCTGCTCTCCAGCCCGGGAATGCAGTCAAAAGTGGATGCCAGCAAAGTGCCCGCCTACCTGCGGCTGGAACGTCCGGAAGGCCGCGCCTATGGACCTCCCCCACCCCCGAACCCGTACGCGGTCCCGCCATGGCATGAACGGCTGCCTTATCGGGAAGATCAAATGAAGCGCGGCCTCTATTCCACCCCATTGAAACTCGACAAATAGTTAAGATGCGTTTCACTCCGGGCGCACGATTTTCTTCATACGCGCCCGATGCTCTCCCTGCTCAAGATACAGAATCTCGCCCTGGTGGAAGATCTCTCCTGGGAACTCGGCCCAGGCCTGGTCGGTGTCACTGGCGAAACCGGCGCGGGCAAGTCCATCATCGTGGGCGCCCTCAAACTCATCCTCGGCGAACGCGCTGACAAGGGACTCATCCGCACCGGTGCGGAGACCTGCACGGTGGAGGCGATGTTTGATCTTAAGAGACCCGAGGCCGTGGATGCCATCCTCACCGAGCACGGTCTGGAGCCATTGAATGGCGAGTCGCTCATCATCCGCCGGATCATTGGCGCCAGCAGCAACAAGCAGTTCGTCAACGGCTCTCCCGTGGTTACCCAAATGCTCAAGAAACTGGGCGAACATCTGGTGG
>JAEYUU010000142.1 GCA_023429545.1 Verrucomicrobiota bacterium | reverse complement strand
GATCCGCACGGCATCATTGAGCCACTCGTCCTCCTTCAGCATTGGGTCCGCACTGATGCGGGAGACCAGGGTCTTGATCTCAGGCGTAGTGGGAAACGTGGCCATCTTCACCAGTGCGGCGAGCCGCGTATGCGGATCTGGATCCGACATGATTCCAGCGCCAAAGAACAGGGCAAGGGACTTCGCGTCATCACCCAGGGCACGCACGGCGTTACGGCGCAGGCGGGCATCCTTGGATAGCAGCGCCGCCTTGTGTATGGCTTCATCAAGCTGGCCCGTGCCATGCAGCGTCCAGAAGGCATGGAGCGCTCCAAGGCTTCCGTCGTTCTTTTTCACCATCTCCTGCAGCGCCTTCACCGTGGTGGCATCCCGCGCACCAGCATCCGTCACCAGCAGGCGCTGAGCCGTGAGTCGCCAGAAGGGATTGGGATTTCCCAAGGCAGCAATCTTCCCCGCCGTGTCAGCACCCCGCAGTGACATGCGCTCAGCGGCGGCACTTGCAGTTCCCTTGGCCACCACGCGGTAGATCCTTCCCCGCGCGTGATCGCGCAGGTCATTCAGATGCGCTCCCCCCGGGCCAGTCTCCGCCTTGTAGCCGCCACGTTCGGGGCTGGGTGTGGGATTATGCTGGATGATGAAGTTCTGCCAGTCCGCGAACCACACGGCACCATCAGGACCTACTTCGGCAAACACCGGCGACATCCATTCATCCGTGCTGGCCACGAGGTTCATACAGTCCCGAGCCACATAGCCCGCGCCCTTGGGCTGCACATCCATGAGCGCGATGACCTTCATCGTAGGCTCGCACACCATGGCCTTGCCCCGGAAACGCGCCGGCACACGATCCGATTCGATGAAGGCGCTGCCCGCCGCGGAGGTGTATCCGCCAAACACATCCACCTGACGGTAGTTGGTGGTGATAGCGTGGCACTTTTCCACCACGTTTATCTTTCTCGCGCTCACCGGCCGCATGCCTTGAGGGAAGGCGCCATTCGGAATGCCACCGTAGAAAATGGGCGCGCCATTCGCGGTGCCGCCAAACTGGTCCCCGGCTTCGTTCGCGCTGTGCGCCCAGGCGTTGTTGGTGAACTGGTGCAGGAACTCGATGGAAGTTCCATCCGGCCGGAATCGATACGTGCCCATGGCGAACTCCATGTCCTTGCCACCCACGTTGCCCTTGAATCCGGAATAGCCGACGCAGCCGTAGAGCCAGTTGTCGATGCCGTAGTGAAGGCTGCTGGCCTGCGCATGGGTGTCGCGCACACCCCACGCGTCCATCAGCACCTGGCGCACATCTGCCTTGTCATCGCCATTGGTGTCCTTGAGAAAGATGAGCCGCGGCGGCTGGGTGATGATGAGTCCACCATTGGCAAACACCAGACTGGTGGGCAGGTTCAGCTTGTCCGCGAACACGGTGAACTTGTCCGCGCGACCGTCGCCGTCAGTGTCCTCGCAAATTTTGATGGAGTCATGCCCCTCGCCGTTCTCGGCATGGCCGTGAGGATAATCCCTTGTCTCCGCAATCCAGCAGCGTCCGCGCTCGTCCCACGCCATGGCGATGGGCTTGGCGATGTCCGGCTCGGCGGCGAAGAGTTGAAGCTCCATGTCCGCGGGCACCTGGGTGCGCTGCATGCTGGCCTTCACGCTCATGGGATGCTGGAAGGTGATGGCCTCCGGACGCTTTTCGTAGTTCGCCACATTCGGATTGGTCTCGCGCTTTTCAGGCTCGCGGTTTTTGAGGAATGTCTCCCATGCCGCTTTGCGGCCCTGAGGCAGGGCAGAGAGCACTTGCTCCCGAATCCTGGCAGCATCATCGGACTCGGAAACGCGCACCGTTGGCACCTGCCTCTTGAACGTCGCGGGTGAGGAGGGCTGCGTTCGCTCGCAAACCACATCGTAGTGTTTCAAGAAGTCATCTGTGAGTTGCTTTTCTTCTGGGGCATAATCGAACCAGATGGCGTCCCGGCCGAGCGCCTCCATGGCTTTGTGCAGCGGTCCCGGTGTGGTCTGCTCCACGCCCTGCGGGTCGAAATAGAGCACACGAATCGGCCCCTCACTTGCTGGTGCAAATGAGACAAGCAATGACAGGGTGAGCAGAACAAGGAAGCGATTCATGCAGTTGGTTAGTCCAGTTATTTCGCCACATTGAACGCGATCTGACGACCTCATTCTTCGGACGACTTTTGTGCCATTTCGGCCAGAAGCGCTCGCTGGCCGAACATGATTCGGACCACCATCTGCGTGCTTGATGCAATCTCATGGCCACCGTCTGCGTTGCAGACACATCCCACTCATGATGCGCACCCTCCTGACTCTCGCCCTTGCAACCACGGTCTTCCTCGCAACCAGCAATGCGATCGCAGTGAAACCCAATGTGGTAGTCATCATGGCGGATGACATGGGGTTCTCTGATCTTGGCTGCCAAGGCAGCGAAATCGCCACTCCGAATCTGGACAGTCTGGCCAATGGAGGGCTGCGTTTCTCCCAGTTCTACAACACCGCGCGTTGCTGGCCCACCCGCTCCGCGATGATGACCGGGTACTACCCCCAGCAGGTCCGCATGGATCCACCGCAGCGTGGCAGGAGGCTGCCGGAGTGGGCCCGCACGCTGCCCCAATACCTGAATCCCGCGGGATACCGCAGCTATCTCAGCGGGAAGTGGCACGTGAGCGCCGCCCCACGGCAGGTGCAGGATGCCGGCTTCGACCACAGCTACGCGCTCGAGGACCAGCACCGCTACTTCGATCCCAAGAACCATACCGAGGATGACAAGCGCCTGCCTCCGGTGAAGCGCGGGGACGGCTACTACGCCACCACTGCCATCACGGACTACGCGCTGAAGTATCTGAAGGAACACAGCGCGGAGCATGCAGGCGAACCCTTCTTCCTCTACCTCGCGTACACCTCTCCGCATTTTCCGCTGCACGCGCCCGCAGAGGACATTGAACGCTACAAGAAGAAGTATCTGGAAGGATGGGAGGTAGTCCGCCAGCGACGCTATGAAAAGATCACCTCCCTGGGCCTGGTGAATTGTCCTCTCTCCAAACCAGAACCGGACATCAAGGCGCCCAGTGGAGCGCCCGATACGCTGATGAAACTCGGGACATCGGAAACCCTGCATGCGGTCGCGTGGGATTCGCTCACC
>JAEYUU010000137.1 GCA_023429545.1 Verrucomicrobiota bacterium | reverse complement strand
ACCTTGAGAAAGTCACGGCGGCCGATGGTCGAAATCGAAGGCATGGGAAAAGTACGCCGCCGAATACCAAGGGCATTCAGAAGCCTCATCACATAAGACAAATTCCAAGCATGCGGAGATTCCGCGGGGGCGCCTGCGCACAATAGTCGGAATCCTGCGCACAATTGTCGGACTGGTAGCAACCATCGTCCTCGGAATCACCTCTCTCCCTGCAAATTTGTACATTCCAGAGGCGTATAAATCAGGGCCAGATGAATTTGAACAAAACCTGCCCCGCCCTTCTGCTGCTTGCTCTCACCGTGCCAGCCCACAGTGCAGAAAGGCCTCTTACATTCGAGAAGGATATTCGTCCGATCGTCAAAGCGCATTGCACACACTGCCACGGCGAGGAGGAGAATCCCGAAGGTGGTGTGGATCTGCGGTTGCGGCGGTTCATGGACAAGGCGCTGGACGGGGGCGCGCATCTGATCGTGGCGGGTGATCCCAAGAAAAGCGAACTGGTGCAGATCATCCGGCGCGGAGAAATGCCCAAGAAGGGCAAGAAGATGTCTGAACAGGAGCTGGCCCTGCTGGAGCGATGGATCACCCAAGGCGCGAAGACGGCGAGACCAGAGCCGCTGACGCTCGCCCCGGGACCCATGGTCTCGGATGAGGATCGCGAGTACTGGGCCTTCCAGCCCGTGAAGCGTCCGGCAGTGCCAGCAGACGTGCCGACGGCCAAAGTACGGACGCCCGTGGACGCTTTTCTCCTGCAGGCCATGCGGGACAAGAATCTCACATTCGCTCCCGAGGCGGATCGGCGCACCCTGATTCGACGCGTGACGCTGGATATGACCGGCCTGCTTCCCTCCCCCCAAGAGGTGGAGGCCTTTGTCGAGGATCCATCACCTCTGGCGTATGAGGAGCTGGTGGAGCGGCTCCTGGCCTCGGATGCGTATGGTGAGCGCTGGGCCAGGCACTGGCTGGACGTGGCGGGCTACGCAGACTCGAATGGTTATGCCGAGGCCGATTCCGTGCGGCCGCATGCGTGGAGGTACCGTGACTATGTCATTCGCTCGCTGAACGAGGACAAGCCCTGGAACGAATTCATCCGTGAGCAACTCGCCGGGGATGAACTCGCTGGAGCGACACACCAGGACTTCCAGCAGGCCGTTCTCGACCCGAAGCGCCGGGATCAACTGACGGCCACCGCCTTCATGCGACTGGCCCCAGATGGCACTGGAGACACCGTGGATGACGCCAATCTCGCGAGAAATCAGGTCATCGCCGAGCAGATGAAAATCATGACTTCATCCTTGATGGGTCTCACGGTCGCCTGCGCACAGTGCCATGACCACCGGTATGACCCCATCAGCCAGGCAGACTACTACCGGTTGCGGGCCGTTTTTGATCCTGCCTACCATTGGAAGTCCTGGCGTCCCCCGGCACAACGTTTGTACTCCCTGTACACGCCGGAAGAGCGGGCCAGAGCGGCGGAGATTGAAGTGCAGGCCAAGGCCATCGAAACGGAAGCCCGCGCGATGGGCAAAAAATTCCTCGACGAGATCTTCGAGGTCGAAATCCTGAAGCTGCCGGAGGCGGAGCGCGAACCCTATCGCCTGGCCCGCGCCACGGTTGAGAAGTCACGCACCCCGGAACAAAAGGCCCTGCTCAAGAAGTACCCCTCCGCGCTGGCCTTGTACTCCCTGAATCTCTACGATCAGAAAAAGCAGGACCTCGTGGATGCCAAGATGGCGGAAGCTACCAAGCTCCGTGCGACCAAGCCGGTCGAAGGGTTCGTGATGGCCCTCACGGAAGTGAAGGGTCAGGTGCCCGCCTCAAACCTCCACAACCGCGGTGATCACGAGCAGCCCAAGCAACCCGTTACACCCGGTGAACTGGGTATCATCGCCACACCTGAGGTCGAGCCATTCAAGCCAGTGCCCGTTAACAGCGGCTCCTCAGGTCGCCGCTTGGCTTACGCTCAGTGGCTCACCAGCGGCAAGCATCCGCTGGTATCGCGTGTGCTGGTGAACCGCTTCTGGCTGCATCACATGGGGCGCGGTATCGTGAACACACCCGGAGATTTCGGGCATCAAGGCGAGCTGCCAACCCATCCTGAACTGCTGGACTGGCTGGCGGATGAATTTGTAACGGGCGGCTGGAAGCTGAAACCGCTGCACCGCCTCATCCTTCTGAGCACCGCGTACCGTCAATCCTCCGTGCATGATGACTCCCTGCGCACGGATCCGGACAACAAGCTCTACGCCCGATTCAAGATGAGGCGGCTCGATGCCGAGAGCCTGCGCGACTCCGTTCTCACCACGACGGGGACCCTCGTGCGGACCAGCTACGGCCCGCCCAGCAGCATCGGCCGTGACCCTGCTGGTCGCGTGGTGGTGGGCATCGACAAAGGCACCATCACCAAGCATCAGGTGGAAAGTGGCGGCCAGAACGACTTCCGCCGCTCCATCTACATCCAGGTGCGCCGGAATATGCCGGTCACCCTGCTCGACACTTTTGATGCGCCCACCATGGTGCCGAATTGCGAGATGCGCAGCCAGACCACCGTCGCGCCCCAATCGCTGCTGCTGATGAATGATGTATTCATTCTCGACAGCGCACGCAGGCTGGCGGACCGGCTCCAAGCCGAGGCTCCCAACGACGTGCGCGCCCAGCTCCAGCTCGCCTGGAAACTCCTCTACGGCCGCCCGGCAACAGACGCAGACATCACCCGGTGCCTCGCCTATATCGGCGAGCAGACCAAGGAGTTGACGAAGTACCACCACGACACCCAGCGCCCGAAAGGTGCGCCCGTCCCGAATCCTCCACAGGAGGCGCTGGCGAGCCTCTGCCAGATCCTTTACAGCTCGAACCGCTTTCTCTACATCGAATGAGCCGCCCCCAGCTTAGTTCCAGACGTCATTTCCTTCGCTCCAACGGCTTCGGCCTTGGCGGCCTTGCACTGGCCTCCTTGCTGAAAAATGATGGCCTTCTTGGCGCACCGGTGAAGCCTCTCCTGCAAGGTGAGGAGCGGTTCGACTTGGTGTCCAAGCAGCCGCATTTCCAACCCAGGGCCAAGGCCATGATTTCCCTGTTCATGATGGGCGGCCCCTCCCAGATGGACTTGTTCGATCCGAAGCCCATGCTCACCAAGTATGATGGGCAGAAATTCCCGGGTGAGATCAAGTACGACAATCTCGCCCAGGCCAGCTCAAAAGTGTTTGGCTCGCCCTGGAAGTTCCAGAAGCACGGGCAGTGCGGCATGGAGATCAGTGAACTGCTGCCGCATCTGGCCGAGGTGGTGGACGAACTCACCCTCATCCGCTCCATGACGTCGGCGGTGAACAATCATGCCCAGGCCTTGTATGCGATGAATGCCGGTCGCATCACGGCGGGACGTCCGGCTCTTGGCTCCTGGCTTACCTATGGGCTCGGCAGCGAGACCCAGGACCTGCCGGCCTACATGGTACTCGCGCATCCCGGTGGCCTGCCCACGTTTCAAGGGGAGCACTTTACCAATGGATGGCTCCCGGCCCTGTACCAGGGCACCGTCATCCGGCCCGCCGAACCCCGCATCCTGAACCTCGACCCCCCGGCATCGCTCGCCGGCAGGCCGCAGGAAAGGCAGCTCCAACTACTCAAGGCCTTCAATGAAGACCACCTCCTGCAGCATCCGGGTGAACTTGACTTGCAGGCGCGCATCAGCAGTTACGAACTGGCCGCGAACATGCAAACCGCAGACAAGGAGGCGCTGGATATCTCCAATGAACCTGAGCACATCAAGAAGCTCTATGGGGTCGACGATCCCGTAACGCGTGACTACGGCACCCGCTGCCTCATTGCCCGGCGTCTGGTCGAGCGCGGCGTGCGCTATGTCCAGGTGCTGAACTCGGGACAGTCGTGGGACCAGCACGGAGCCCTGCTCACCAGCCTGCCGAAGAACTGCGCCGCCACGGACAAACCCAGCGCCGCCCTGATCATCGATCTCAAGCAGCGCGGTCTGCTCGACAGTACCGTCGTTCACTGGGGCGGTGAAATGGGCCGCCTTCCGGTACTGCAAAATGACGCCGGCCGTGACAAGTGGGGCCGCGATCATAACACCTACGGCTTCAGTATGTGGGTGGCTGGAGGCGGATTCAAACGTGGATACGTCCATGGTCAAACCGATGAATGGAGCCACCGCGCCGTGGTGGACGAGGTCAAGCACTACGACTGGCACGCCACGCTGCTGAGAACCTTCGGCCTGGATCACACGAAGCTCACCTACAAGCGCAACGGCCTCGCCGCCTCGCTGACGGACAATCAGGGCGCGAAAGTAGTGGAGCAGTTGCTGGCCTAAGTTGGCTTAGGCAGAGAAAGCGGATCGTCGCAGTCACAATAGACGCGACGACCACAGCCTTCTGCCTCATCCAATCATCCCGCGCTGCACATGCGCCTCCTCGACGCCGGTGAGCCTTTGTTCCAGCCCTTGAAAGCGGAAGGTGACTTTCTCATGATCCAGTCCTAACTGGTGCAGCAGCGTGGCGTGGAGGTCGCGGACCTTCACGGGATTCTCGGCGACGTAGTAGCCCATTTCATCCGTGGCTCCGTAGGTGGTGCCGCCTTTGATGCCGCCGCCGGCGATCCAGATGCTGAAGGCTTCCTTGTGATGATCCCGTCCGCAGGTCTCGGGCTTCTCGCTGCCCTGAAGCATGGGCGTGCGGCCAAACTCGCCCGCCCAGACCACGAGGGTGTCCTCAAGCAGACCACGCTGTTTGAGATCCTTGACGAGGGCAGTCATGGGTCGGTCCACAGCCTTGCAGTTGCTGGAGA
>JAEYUU010000118.1 GCA_023429545.1 Verrucomicrobiota bacterium | reverse complement strand
AAGACGCTCTTCATGCCGGAGACCATGACTCAGATCCGCAAGGACCTGCTGAATCCGGATGAGAAACCCTTCCGCGAGCAGCAGATGACCCAGTCCATCGAAATCGAGGAGGCAGGAGTCTACAAGAACCTCATCGACCCCCGGGGCCAGGCGGTCACGTTTGCAAAGGGCAAGCTGACACGTCAGGGTACGTTCAAGGGTCAGGCGAAGACCGAAGTGCTGGAGGTGGAGGTGTACTTCTGGTGGCGCATCAATACCCGCATGGCGGACAACGGGCTCTTCCCTACGGTCTGCACCAAATTCAAGGCGTCTGATCCGAGGCGGCCGGGCGAGACTGCGGATTCCTCAGCCACCACCGCCTCCTCCGATTCCTCAACGTCCGCACCATGAGGGCCGTCTCCCATCTTTTCCTGGCACGGAGCAGAGCAGCAGTGTTCTGGTTCCTGGTGACCTGTGCCACGCTGGCTGGCAGCGGCTACTACCTGCAGTCGAAGATAGCAAATGTGCGCACGCTGCCGCAGTACGTGTATACAGGATCGCCGGACACCTATTACCTCGCGCCCGACCTGGACGTCGAGACGCCTACGGAGATGCATCGCGCGCAAACGCGTCTGGCGATGGAGACAATGTTCAACCGCCAGCCGTCGAGGCTGGATAACCAGGAACGGCTTCCGAGACTCTTCAGCTATGAAGCCGCGCAGGCAATCGTGAAGGGCCTGATCGTCCCGCAGGCGAAGAACTTCCATGACAACAAGCTCCACCAGAAGGTGGAGATCGGAGAGATCATCGTGAACATCCAGGAAGGCCAGGGGGAAGCCACCACGGTGGCCACCGCCCAACTGGTGAGGGCCGGCGTGACTCCTGACAAGACTATGATCAACGAATCCTGGTCGGTAAAAATCTTCTTCGAATGGCGGATTAATCCAGACATCGAGGAGCGCCCCATGTATCCCACGCTTTGCAATTCGGTTACGTTTTTCAGTATGGAAAGGACATTCCCCTGATGGATTTCCGACACGCCGCACTCATCTTTTCCGGCATGCTGTTCAGCGCCGTCATTGCGACGCCGCTGCAGGCGCAGATCGCCCAGGGACAGGAGTTGATCACCCTACCAGGGCGCGACACCATTCATGATCTGACCCTCAATACGCAGGTGGCCACGTCGGTCACCTTCCCGTCAGACATCACGCTGGTCATCGGCTACGGCCTTGTCCTGGATGCTCCCAGTGCGCAGGCGCTCATGGATGCGGAGTCAGTGGCAGCAGCGACGCTGAAGGATCTGGCGCCCCAGCCGGTGACCATTGTGCACTATGCGCTGGCGGCGCGTGACACCCTGGTGATGCGGGCGGTGCGGCGGGGGACGCCCTGCTATGTCACGGTCAGATGCGGCGAACAGATCTACCTGTTCAAGGTGAATTCGGGAGATCGCGCGAACGTCGCCGTGGTGGTGACGAACAGCTCCAGCAACAGCACTGCGGTGGAGGTGGCTAAGGAGGACATAGTCAAGGCGCGTACCAACTACAATTCCACCGAGTTGATTGGCATCCTGTCACGGGCCAAGCAGCGTGACTTCCTGGAATCGGTGAATCCGGCACTCTATGAAGGCTGGGTGGAGCGCCGGGGGCTTGAGATGACCTCTGAGAACGGAGGGCTGGTTGCGACGATTACGGAAATCCAGCAATGGCCGCAGAAAGACGCGTTGGTATTCCGCAGCCGTGTGGAGAACAAAGGCAAGCATCGTCTGCGCTTCAATCCCTCTGACGTGAAGGTCAGGGCAGGGGATGCCAGCTATACCGTGCAACTCGCGGACAGCAGCGGCGTGGTGGAACCCGGACGGGTCACCCTGCTGGATGTCGTGGTTCAGGGCAATTCCGCCGGAGGCAAGGAACATCTCTCCATCAGCAATGACTTCCGTCTGGAAGTGGCAGTTGCCACGCAGCCGCCACCTCCGCCCAATGATCTGCTTCCTCCGCCCAACCCGCTGCTGCCCGCCTTGGAAAAAGGCGACGTGGCGATGCCTCTGCCAGAACTTTCCGCGCCCTCCAAGGATGAAATCAGGCTGCCTCTCCCAAATTTTTACGGCGGCAAGTAACAACCACTGCGACGTACGACCATGCTCTCCTACCTTCAGAAACCTGGCGTTCAGATAACGCTGTTCATCGTTGCCGTGGCGGTAGGCGGTGGATTCTTCTGGTATCAGAGTCAACAGCGCAGCGCACCCAAGGCGGCTGCCAAGCCTCCCCCTGCGGGCATGGGGCAGGCATCTGCCGAGCAGGTGGATGTGGGCCGCCGTGATATCAAAGGCAGCGAAGTCGCCGAAAGCAACCGCCTGGACAAGCTGGTGCTGCCTCCGTTGCGTCCTGAGGCTCCGACCGTGATCGTGCAGAAGGAGGAGCCCAAGGAAAAGGAGAAGCCCAAGAGGCCCGCGTTCCCCGAATTGGTGCAGGTGCAGTCGCCGCCAAGCATCAAGCCATTTACCATGGAACCTCCCAAGGTATTCGCCCCCCGCGGTACTCTGATCAAGGCCGCACTCGTCATCACTCTGGAGACAAACAACAACGGGACCCCAGTGCTCGGCATGGTGACTGAGGATGTGTACTTCCAGGGCAATCTGATCGTGCCGGCCGGCACCCAGGTCATGGCGTCCTCGGCGCAGGACAGCAAGATTCGTGACCGCGTGGATATTCGCGGAGCATTCAACTTCATCTGGGCGGATGGCAGCGAGTATGTGATCAACGGCATCGCACTCGACCACCAGCCGTTGCCGGACGGAACATTCGGTCTCCTGGATGGCTCTCCCGGCATTCGTGGCCGCATCATGAAGTCAGACGAGTACATCGAGTTGAAGATCCTCGTCAGTGAGGCGCTTCAGGGAATCATGAGGTCGCAGCAGAGCACATTCCCGACAGTTTTTGGTCTGGTGCCTGAGAACAATTCCAAAAATGCCGCTCTGGGTGCCGGCACCGGTGGCGCTTCGGCGTATTCCAATCTTCTGGTGCAGAAGATGGAAAAGGACATGAATTATGTGCAGGTGCCCGCCGGCACCTCCTTCTACATCTATACCCTTGATGTCTTTGAGCCGGAGCTTCGCAGCATTGCCGGGTTGCGCCAGGGGAACATGGCTGTCTCCGGGGTGCAGTTGCAGCAAAATGCGTACACGCAAATGGCTGCCTCTGCCGCGCAGAAGGCGGCGGAATTCCAGGCCCAGATGGAGGGCAAGAAAGCCTCGGCTGAGGAAGAGGCCGCCTCTGCCCGTCAGGAGGCCCTGGTGGAGCGTACCAAGGCCCTGCTCGTTCCCACGGCCGGCGGCGTGCCCAACCCCGCCCCCCGTCTGCCTGTGCCCGCCGCAACTCCCCGGCAGTGACCACTCTCGCATCGATCATGAAAACAACCTTTGCTCCCCTGGCCCTGCTGCTTCTGGTGGCTCTTCCGGCGTGTAAATCAACACCTGAAAAGCCCGAAGACATCGCCTATGATGAGACCATGCAGGGCACATTGCAAATTCCGAGCTACACCCGCAATGCGCTGGATGGCTGGCCGGAAGGTCGCAAGATTGATCCGTATGATGTTTCCCGTGTCCGCCATCCCGAAGAGGTTCACACGTATCACATCGGACGTCTGCCCAGCCGTGACCGGCGGGAGATGCATGAAGCTCACAGCGTGTATCGTGTGGAGCAGTCCGCCCGGTGGGATCAGCGCCTGCCCGCCACTCCCATGACCTCCCGGGGTGTGGTGCTCGGCATTCGTGAGCCCGCGCATGACCCCGTGCCCAAGGACAGTGTCATCAATGCCGAGCGGGTGCGGCAGATTGAACTGAGCGGCCAGATCGAGAAGCGCGTAGCCATGCTGCGCGACAAGCAGGAGCAGATAGAAGCGTTCCTGGCCTCCGCGCCGGACAAGAACAAGACCATTGCCGAACTGCAGCAGCAAAACGCCAAGGCCCAGTCGGAACTCAGCGCCCTGAAGGAGGAGCATCGGAAAGCCCAGGACGAACTCCGTGAGATCAAGGAACGTCAAGCCATGGAAGAAGCCCTGAACAGGAGTATCAAGGACGCCACCAAGAAACCATGAAGTGGCACATCACATTGCCCCCCACCACGGATCACAAGACTCGTCTTCGTGATCTTCCGGCATTTCTGCAGGGCAGGATCATCGGCCAGGATCACGTGATCCCCAAGGTCGTGCCCTGTCTGTT
>JAEYUU010000117.1 GCA_023429545.1 Verrucomicrobiota bacterium | reverse complement strand
GCTCCAGCACATGCGCGGTCCAGCCGCTCATGCGGGCGATCGCGAAGATGGGGGTGAAGAGATCCGTGGGAATGCCCAGGCTGTAGTAAACCGTCGCGCTGTAGAAATCGACGTTTGCATTGAGCTTCTTCTGCTCGCGCATGATTTCAGCGATGCGCTCGGACATCTGGATCCACTTGGACTCGCCGAGTTGCTCCGTCAGCTTCACGGCCATCTTCTGCAGGTGCGGCGCGCGGGGATCGAGCACCTTGTACACGCGGTGGCCGATGCCCATGATCTTCTTCTTCTGGGCCAGGGCATCCTCCACCCAGGCATCCACATTTTCCGGGCTGCCGATTTCCTCAAGCATGTGAATCACGCCCTCATTGGCGCCGCCGTGCAGAGGTCCCTTCAACGCGCCGATGGCGGCGCTGATGGCCGAATACATGTCGCTCAGAGTGGAAGCCACCACGCGGGCGGTGAAGGTGCTGGCATTGAAGCCATGTTCCGCATGCAGCACGTAGGCCACGTCGAGGGTTTGTTCTGCCTCCTTCGTGGGCACCTCACCGGTCATGAGGTACAGGAAATGCGCGGCCTCGCCGAGGTCCTTGCGCACGGGAGGAAGTTCCAGCCCCTTGCGAGCGCGGTGGAAGTAGGCGGCAATGACGCCAATCTGCGAGACTAGCTTGATGGCGGTGGCCAGTTCCTTCCCCATGTTGAGGTCGTACCGGTCCGTGTCATAACAGCCCAGCATTGAGACCGCTGTGCGCATGACATCGATGGGGCGCGCGCTCTTAGGAGCAGTTTTCAGGAATTCAACCACGCCCTGGGGAAGCTCCCTCTCGGCACGGAGGGCGGTGGTCAGCTTGTCCAGTTCGGCGCGGTCAGGCAGGCGCTGGTGGAAGAGCAGGTAGACCACTTCTTCGTAGCTCACACGGCCGGCCAGTTCATTGATGTCATAGCCGCAGTAGAACAGGATGCCCTCCGCACCTTTCACTTCACCGAGCCGCGTTTCCGCTGCCACCACGCCTTCGAGACCTTTGCTGACCAGTGCCATGTCGAGATTGGGATTTGAATTGAAAAGACAATGAACGACGTCACGCTGGAACTGCTCACGCAGACCACCCCGCAGTCGCAAAGCGGTTGTTAACGTCTAGGTCTGACCGGCTCAAGCAAAAATGCAGACTTCAGGCCAAGTGCCCCGGGGAAAACGTCGTGACCGCCGCCGGACATGGTCCCGCGGCGGGGGAACTCCACCAAAAGTGCCGCGAGCACTGCCGATTCTGACCCGGACTTCCGCTCAAGGAGGCCATTTGCAACGCCGGGGCAGCAGCTTCAATTCGCCTGCGGCTCGAACTCCCGTGGCCGACCGGTGCTGACCACCTCGTAGGCCTCCTCTTCCTCTTCGTCCTCCTGCAGCGGCGCGAATCGTTCTGAGCGGAAGCCCAGTTCCTGCTTGGCGCTGGAGTGGGGATCATCCGGATTCACGAGTTCCTTGAGAAGAATCATCAGATCAAACTCCGCGCCAGTCAGCTTGATCTCCGCGTCCGCATTCACTTCGAATTTCGGATTGGAGCGTCCCACGCCCACCGCCCGCACGGTGTAGATTTTGCCTTTTTTGGGCAGGGCGCGGTACAGGTCAAAAACCCACGGTTCGAAGCTGTCGTTGATGCACACCACCTGCTGGCCGGTCTGGAACATTGGAATGGAAATCTGAAGATAAAAAAATGGGGGCGTCCCCTTTAGCACATTCCAGGCAAATAGGGAGTCTTGTTTCATTTTACACGCTCTTTACGACATCTGCCCGCCCTTTTCGGTAGACTCTTCCCATGAAAACGAAGCTCTGGGCGATGATGATGATCGGTGCGCTCGTGTTGTCCGCCGGTGCCTTGCGTGCTGACGAACCGAAGCTTGAGGTTCATGAATGGGGAACCTTCACGGTGTTGAGTGACTCGAATGGCAGTGCCCTGCAATGGTATCAACCGGTCCCGGATTTGGATGTGCTGCCAGAGTTCGTGACCGGCAGCCCCTTTGGACTCAGCAAGGCAGCAATCATGCCGTCCATGGTGCGCATGGAGACGCCGGTGCTCTACTTCTATCCGGAGAAGCCGATGCCAGTGAAGGTGGAGGTTTCCTTCTCCGGAGGACGCCTTACCGAGTGGTTTCCCGCTCTCTCCTCCATGGATGGAGGTCGCACCGTGTGGAGCGGTGAACTCTTCCCTCCGGACGATGCGGCAGCCCTGAAGCGCATCCCTGAGGTGAAAGGTCGGGGCGAACACTACCGGCACGCGCGGGAGGTTCCAGCAGCTTGGATCTTCAAAGGCGGACGCTCGGCCCTCAATACCGTTCCGCCCGACGAGGTAAAATGGGATGCCGACAAGTTCATCTTCTATCGCGGCACTGGCGAGACCATCCCACCCTATTCGGTGCGTGTGAATAACAAGGGCGTGTTTGAAATGCGGCACCTGGGTGAAGGGGACGCCATCGAAGTGGCATTTGCGTTGTCCGTGGATGGCAGCCAGGCACGCTGGTCGCGTCTCCCCAAGTTGCCCGCCACGAACCGCGAGGACCCGACTTCCTTCGCCGCTTTCAGTTACGTGGCCCTGGAAAAACCAGCGATGTCTTTGGACAAGGCTGAAGCTGAACTCCGCTCCGTCATGGTGGAGGAACTCCATCGTGCCGGCCTCACTCTGGAGGAAGCGAAGGCCATGGTAGCCACGTGGCAGGGACACTGGTTCCGCGAGCCCGGCAGCCGCATCCTGGCCATCCTGCCGCGGAAGTATGTGGAGGCCGTGCTGCCTCTCACCATCACTCCCAAGCCCCGGAAGGTGGAGCGCGTGTTCGTGGCGCGTTTTGAAACGCTGCCTCCGGCGAAAGAGGAAGCCCTTCTGGGTATGCTGAATCAGGATCTCACCGTCAAGCCAGATGCCAGACAGATCGCGGCCTTCACCAATCTACAATTGGGTCGCTTCGGGCAGGGTGCTCTGACAAGAGCACAGAACCTGGAGAATGCCCGTCTGAGGAGCCGGTTCTGGGAGCTGACGCGCGCTGCGCAAGCCAAGGAGGTCGGCACTACGGCATCGCGCTAGTCTGTCTGCACCGCGGGCCCTCTGTTTGAGAGGTGATGGCGTATTGGATGAAGCCGGATGACACCGGCGTATTCATCCCTGCGTACTCCATGAGCCCCCAATCCGCCTCTCCATCCGCGCCCCCGAGCGCCATCCTGGAAACCTGTCTCACTGTCTCCGATCTCGCGCAGTCACGCGCCTTCTACGAGGGATTGTTTGGTTATCCGGTCATGGTGGCTGAAGAGCGCCTGTGTGCCTTTAACTTGGGGGGCACGCAGGTGCTCATCCTTTTCAGCCAGGAGGAAGTGTCCGCCCCGGTGCACCTTCCTTTCGGAACCATCCCCGCCCACGGCTCACGCGGTGCTTCGCACCTTGGCTTCCGCATCCCCGCAGACAGCCTGGACGACTGGCTCAAGAGATTGGGTGAAAAGGGCATCACCATCGAAAGCTCCCTCACCTGGCCACTCGGTGGCACCAGCATCTACTTCCGCGATCCCGATGGCCATCTGCTGGAACTGCTCACCCCCGGCGTGTGGCCGATGTATTGAAACGCGTTCGCGTTTGTGTTGAGTTTCCGCATCAGTGCCACATACAATCAGGGCATGTCCTTCTCGCCACGCCCCTGGGTCATCGCTGAAACCAACTGGAAGCAGGTGAAGGCCACCAAGTATGAGGTGGCGGTGCTGCCCATGGGCGCCACTGAGGCGCACAACTGGCATCTGCCCTATGGCACGGACAGCTACCAGAACGAGGCCATGTGCGCCGAGGCGGGGCGCATCGCGTGGGAGCAGGGCGTGAAGGTGGGCATCCTTCCGAATATCCCGTTCGGCGTTCAGACAGGTCAGCTCGACATTCCCTTTTGCATCAACATGAATCCCAGTACGCAGTTGCTGGTGCTCAACGATGTCATTGCCTCACTGGTGGGCGTGGGAATCCCGAAGCTGGTGGTGTTCAATGGACACGGCGGCAATGACTTCAAACAGATGCTCCGTGAACTGCAGGCGAAGTGGCCGCAGGTTTTTCTCAGCACCGTGTTCTGGCCGCAGGTGCATGATGGCACGGGCATCATCGATATCCTGGGCGATCACGCCGATGAGCGGGAGACGGCGCTCATGATGCATCTGCATCCGGATCTGGTGCTCCCAAAATCAGAGTGGGGCAGTGGTGAAGCCAATCCATGGAAGCTGAAAGCCATGCGTGAGAAGTGGGCCTGGGCCCAGCGCGCCAGGACCCAGGCAACGAACGACACTGGCAGCGGCGACCCACAGCATGCCACCGCGGAGAAAGGTAGGGCATACTTCGAGGCCATCACGGCCAAGC
>JAEYUU010000061.1 GCA_023429545.1 Verrucomicrobiota bacterium | reverse complement strand
TTCCCACGCTTGCCGCCATCCGGGCATTCACGGAGGAGCTTGCAGAGTTCAAGACCTCCAGCAGTACTATTCAGTTCCCGGTGGACAAGCCCCTGCCGGTGGAGCTCACCCGCAAGATTGCGCTCTTTCGAGTGAAGGAGAGTGAGGCGCGGTGGATGTGATGCAGCCGGCCATAGGCTGGATCGCGGCGTATACGTCATAACGTTGGATTCTTAGAACCGCGTAGGATTGTCATGCCCCAGCGGAATCATCATGCTGCCTCAGGCAGGTTTTTCCTTGAATGATCATTCCGCGCATCCTCGACAGCCATGCACCTGACAATCGTCACCCTATGTACCGCTCTCCTTGTCCTTGCTTCCAAGGCGCTCGCCCAAGATGCCCCTGATCCAAATGAACTCGTCGCCGCACGCGCGGCACACAAACAGGAAATCGAAGCTGCCACGGACCCGATCAAAAAGCGTTATGCCGCCACGTTGGAAGCGATGAAGCGATCCCTCGGCGCGCGGGGAAAAGTCGAAGCCGCCCTCGCAGTGCAACGCGAACAGAATTCTATAGGCAGCCCGCAACGTTCGTTGGAGGAAAAAGAAGGCGCTGCCTCTGAGCCGGACGACCTTGTGACCGCACGCGCGGCATACAACCGGGAAATAGACACTGCCACGGACCCAATCAAGAAGAGTTATGCCGCCGCGTTGGATTCGTTGAAGCGATCCCTGGGCGCGAGAGGAAAAGTCGAGGCCGCGCTCGCAGTGCAACGCGAACAGGATTCTCTAGGCATCCCGCAGCGTTCCTTCTTGGAGGCGAGGGAAGACGCCCGATTGATCGTTTGGAACCAGAACAACGGAGGGAAGGGAGACCGTGGCACGCGCGAGATTAATGTTTCGCTGCGATCGGGCGAAAAGGAAGTCTGGCGCAAGAACGGGATTCGCATGAGCTGGGACAAGGCGAAGCAATCAAAAGAGTCCATTGCCATTCCTTCCGCAGGGATTGATACCATCCGGATTGAAGTGACAGGGCTTGTAAACGGCCGTGGTGGACTCGCTGAGGTCCAGTTCATGAAGTTGGGTGGCGAGAATCTGACAGCGGGCTG
Source organism: Verrucomicrobiota bacterium (assembly GCA_023429545.1). GTDB lineage: Bacteria > Verrucomicrobiota > Verrucomicrobiia > Verrucomicrobiales > Verrucomicrobiaceae > Roseimicrobium. Next base: position 2,364 of record JAEYUU010000061.1, on the reverse strand, counting down.
CCAGGTTTCAGCAAGTGGGTTCTGGGAAAACAACGGCAGATTTTCTCCTGCCGCCCTGACAGATGGCAGCCCTGATACCTTGTGGCTCCTGCCTGACGGGAAGACCGGGTGGGCGGAAATCCATCTCAAGGCACGCAAATGAATGTAGGGCGAGCGCCTGCCGAGCCGCGCGTTTCTTGATGTCGCCCTCGCCGCAGCATGGATGGTTTGCCACTCGTCGACCGAATTCCGGCTCCCATGACCCAATGCCTGTCGGCTGAAAAAGAGCTGCAGACTTGTTCAGGTGCTCACACGGCTGCCGGCGCCTTCGGCTGCGGCTCCTCTTCCTTCGCCTTCGGCTTGAAGGTGCTCTGGATGTAGATGTCGCGGAGCTGCTTGGGGTCAGCCGGGCTGGGGCTCTGGGTCATGAGCTCCTGGCCACGGTTGTTCTTGGGGAAGGCGATGACTTCGCGGATGCTGTCTTCACTGGCGTCGAGCATGATGAGGCGGTCGAGTCCGAGGTTGCCGCCGGCCTTCGTCAGCTGCCCGCTTCAGGGATGCCGCCGGATGTGAAACTCATCAAGCACCATTGCTTGCATCGTGCGTGTCTGATTCATGAACCCAACGCTTTCGATTTTTGGGATCTCGGTGTCTTTCAGTTGGAGCGCCCCCAGTGGGATCGCTGCCATCATCCAATTGCCCGGCTGCATGGTGACAGCAGCCATGCGCGTGCCGAATGGCCCCCTGACCACAAGGGTGAGCGAGCCCACGGTCACCGGCTTGATCCAGAAGGTGAAGGCATCGGCTGCCGTCACGCCACAATCCTTCCAATGCGTGGCGACAACCTTGCGCAACAGGGACTGGCCGGGCCGAAGCACCACACGAGCGGCGATGGTAGATCCGGTGGAGGGAGGCAGATCCTGACCGGTCGCCGTGATACTGCCGGTGCCCTCCCAGCGACGCGAGATGCCGGGCTTCGCAGTGAGCGCATCAAACGATTCGTTTTCACTTCCTTTCTTCGGCAGGATTTCGCGATCCAAGGTCTCGAAAGAGTCCACCCCAGACGCCAGATCCCGCATCGCGATGTAGTAGGGCGTGGGCCGGTCGCCGTGCCGATGGTCCAGGAACGTAAGGTGCTTCGCCGACCCGTCACTGGTACCTACGCGCCAGGCGTAGGACGCTTGCAGACCTGGTACGGCAGCATTGGTCAGGCCTTCATAATCATAGGCGGCATCGTAGTCGAAGTAGGTGGCCTCGTGGTCGGCATCCCCCTGCCACGTGCTTTTGCCGCTGGTCGGTCGGAGTTTGCCAAAGTCTTCCGTGTCGCGTTTCGCGCCCAGGAAAGCGAAACTCAGGTAGCCTTCCGTGCGAATCTTTGGCCGTCCCGCATACCACGTGTCGGCCTCGATCAAGGCAGTGGTACCCTGTGCGGCAATCTTGTCCAGAAGGCTCGACCACAGTTGCGTAAGGTCGTGCTTCCCCGTGTTCTTCCACGCATACGCCTCAAGCCCGGTGTCGGTGCCGTGATTGCCAATGATCAGGAACTGTTTCGCGCCAGTTCCCTTCATATGCTCCCGGACCTGCCCGCAGATGTCGAGCACACCATCCCAGCGCGCATGGAAGTCGTCCTTCGCCTCATCCAGATACCACTTCGTGGCGGCCACGGGCTCATTTAGAATATTGTATCCCACGACCGCAGGAAAGTCTTTCGTCGCGCTGACGAGGCGCTTCAGAAAGGAGGCGTGAAGCGCACGAATTTCGGGATCCTTCAGACATGAAACCGAGGACTGGTAACCGGGCTTCGACTTCACCCACCCGGGAATGCTCCAGTCACCCTTTTCGCCCCAGTAGGAGCAGTGGTTGGACATGACCACGGTGATGCGATTTGCCGCGCAATAGTCCAGCACCGGCTTGAGCTTCTCGTCAATGAACCCCGGTGCAAGTTCGCCCTCCTTGGGTTCTGTCTGGTTCCATGGGAAACAGAGCATCACGGTAGGAATGCGGTCCTCGTGGAAGCGCGCCAGATCCTTGAGCACCGCCTTCGGGTACTCCGATATTTCGCGGTTGTACTTGATGCCGATCTGCGCGGCGGGAGCAGAGATTGCGACGGCAGCGATAGCGTGGATGAGAAGCACACGGGAAATCGGCATGAACGCTCTTGTAGCGGGACGGCCAAAAATGACAACAGATTCCGCGAGGTGCCAGTTGCTGGGACCCGGGTGCAATGGTTCGCTGTCCTGAGGACGGGTCTTGTGAAACTACGCCTTCACAGCACGGGATCATCTCCACGTTTAAGAGGACCGCTGACCAAGGTTCTTTTCAGGCTGCTGCGCAGTTCACACGCGGAAGACTCCGTCAGGCCGGAGGCCCAACGCCCGCTGTCAG
>JAEYUU010000029.1 GCA_023429545.1 Verrucomicrobiota bacterium | reverse complement strand
AAGCCACACGTGCAGTGCTGCAGGCCATCAATGATCCGGTGACGCTTGCCAGCGTGCAGGCGGAGCGTGAGTTTTTGCGCCTGCTGGGCGCGGGCTGCCAGACGCCCGTGGGCGCGCGGACAGCTTTGCATGGCAACGACCTTCACATGCGCGTGCTCGTTTTCTCCGAAGAGAATGCCGAGGCGGCGCCAGAGGATGCCGAGGCTGTTGGAGCAGCGTCTGATCCCCACGCCCTTGCTGCGAAGCTCGCAGGCATGGTGCAAAAGTCCTAGGACCGAACTTCTATTTCACACTCAGACATGGCTATAAGGAAAAAATCAGAGAAGCGCGGCATTTGCTACCTCGTCGGCGCCGGACCAGGCGATCCCGGTCTGCTCACCCTGCGCGGCAAGGAGTGCATCGAGCTCGCGGACGTGGTCGTGTATGACTACCTGAGCAATCCTGAATTCCTGCGTTTTGCCAAGCCCGGGGCGGAGAAGATTTATGTGGGGAAGAAAGCGAAAGACCACACCCTCTCGCAGGAAGGCATCAACAAGCTCATTGTCGAGAAGACGCTCGCGGGAAAAGTTGTCACGCGTCTGAAAGGGGGCGACCCCGTGCTCTTTGGCCGTGGTGCGGAGGAGGCCCAGGAGCTTGCGGATGCAGGCGTGGCATTTCAGATCGTGCCGGGCATCACCTCTGCCATCGCCGGACCAGCCTATGCAGGCATTCCCGTGACGCACCGCTCGCATTGCTCGCAAGTCACCATCTTCACCGGTCATGAAGATCCCACCAAACCGGAGAGCTCGCTCGACTACGCGAAGCTTGCGCAGGCAGACGGCACGAAGGTCATGCTCATGGGCGTGGAGCGCATCGGGGAGATCGCCGCGAAACTGATTGAACACGGCGCCAAGCCCGCCACGCCGGTGGCGCTCACCCGCTGGGCGACGACCGGAAGACAGCAGACCATCGAGGGAACCCTGCAGACCATCGCCCAGGTGATAGCGGACGCGAATTTCAAGGCGCCTGCAGTCTGCGTGATCGGCAGCGTGGTGCTGGAGCGGGACAAGCTGAACTGGTTTGAAAACCGCCCCCTTTTCGGCAAGCGCATCGTGGTGACTCGTACACGGCAGCAGGCTGGCGGCTTGAGCAAGCAGCTCGCGGAACTGGGCGCGGATGTCATCGAGGTGCCCACCATTCGAATCGAGCCGCCGCAGGACCTGAAGGCCTTCGCCCAGCTTGTGATGGACTCACACACGTATGACTGGCTGGTTTTCACCAGTCCGAACGGGGTGGAGAAGTTTTTCGAAACCTTCTACAAGCTCTATACGGATGCCCGCAGCATTGGCGGCGTGAAGATAGCGGCCATCGGGCCCGGCACGGCTGAGAAGATCAAGCAGTACCATCTCGCCGTGGATTTGCTCCCGGAGAAATTCGTGGCTGAGGGCCTAGTGGAGGCTTTTAAGGAACAGGAGATCGAGAACCAGACAGTACTGTGGGTGAAGGCCGAACAGACCCGTGAAACCCTCGCCAATGAACTCACTGGCATGAGGGCCATCGTGGACGAAGCAATCGCCTATCGCACGGTGCCGGAAAGCACCAATCACGAAGCCATTCAGCGCTTCAAGGAAGAGGGCGCGGATGTCATCACGTTCACCAGCAGTTCCACCGTGGAGCATTTCCTGGACCTGGGATTGACGTTGCCTGAAGGCATCAAGATTGCCAGCATCGGCCCCATCACTTCGGAAACGCTCACCAAGCGTGGCTTGAAGGTGGATATCGAGGCCAAGGAGCATTCCATTCCCGGGCTCGTGCACGCCATCGAGCAATACTTCGCTTAACGCGGACCGCAGCCAAGGTCCCACGCGCGATTCCAGAAAAAAATCTACCGGCAGTGTCCCGCCGGGATGTGGCCGTTCGTCATGCCTGTGAATAAGTGAACAGGACAATTTTCACGGAGGAATCGCCATGGCCCAAACGAATACCACGACACGGTTCGCACGCATCCTGGCAGGATATGTCACGATCGGCATCGTCTTCGGCACCGCCCTGTCCGGCCGCCCTTGTGGGAAAAACCGGGCCGCAATGCCGGAGGTATCACAGGCGGTTCCGCGGCCGATTGCCTGTGAGCACATGGGACACAGCGTCTCGCTGCTGAGCCATGTCAGCCATTCAGCGAGGCATCAGCCGCTCCTGTCAGACTAGGTCTTTCTGCAACAAGCCCAACAAGCCCAACCAACCCACCGGCGCCTCAACAGAAAAGGAGAACACTATGGCCAGCTACATTGATGGATTTGTCATCCCAGTTCCCAAAAAGAAAGTGGATGAATACGTGAAGATCGCCCGCAAGGCGTCCAAGGTCTGGAAGGACCACGGTGCCCTCGAATACTGGGAGTGCGTGGGGGATGATCTGAAGATCGAAGGCATGACGTCCTCCTTCCCCAAGATCACGAAGGCGAAGCCGGATGAGACAGTCATCTTTTCCTGGATCCGGTTCAAGTCCCGCAAGCATCGCGATCAGGTGAATGCGAAGGTCATGAAGGATCCCCGGCTTGTACCATTCATGAAACAAGAGGCCATGCCCTTCGACATGAAGCGCATGACTTACGGTGGGTTCAAGTCCGTCGTGAGTGTCTAGTTGTCACACCTTTTGCCAAACCATCCACAACATCACCATCGTGAAAACTCAACTCATGAAAACGACCACGCTTACCGCACTCGCCTGCGCCATCCTGGGTTCCATTGCATTGCTTCAGGCCCAGGAAATGCCCCAGATGCCTCCGCCCGTGAAAGAACATGAGTGGCTCAAGAAACTCGCCGGAGAATGGGACACCTCCGTGGAAATCTACATGGAACCCGGGAAGCCGCCCATGACGTGCAAGGGATCCGAAACCGCAAAGATGATTGGCGGTTTCTGGATCATCGGTGAAGGCAAGGCGGAGATGATGGGAATGCCCATGTCCAGTGTCATCACACTGGGATATGATCCGGCGAAGAAAAAATACATCGGCACCTGGGTGGACGGCATGACCAGCCACATGTGGCAGTATGAAGGCACCCTGGACGCATCCGGCAACATGTTGACGCTGGAAACGACTGGTCCCTGTCCCAAGACTCCGGGGAAGCTTCGCGAGTTTCGTGAAACGGTGGCGTTCAAAAGCCCCGACCACCGCACCTTCACCTCGTCCATCAAGGAGGATGATGGCAGGTGGCTGACCATCGTGAAGGGTGAGTACCACCGGAAGAAATAGATCCATTTAAACCCCCTCCGAAAACGCTGACGGGGACGGAGCAATTCCGTCCCCGTCAGCGTCTCTAAATGGGGCCTCAAGCGAGCAACTCCTTCACCAGATGCCCGTGCACATCGGTGAGCCGGAAGTCCCTTCCCGCGTGATGGAAGGTGAGACGCTCATGATCGAAGCCGAGGCAATGCAGGATGGTCGCTTGCAGATCATGCACATGGACGGGCTTGTCCGCAATGTGGAAACCCATTTCATCCGTGGTGCCATGGGTGACGCCCGGTTTGATGCCGCCCCCAGCCATCCACATGGTGTAGGCCTGCGGATGATGGTCGCGGCCCAGACTGCGGCCCAACGCGGGATTCGTCTCCACCATGGGGGTGCGCCCAAATTCTCCGCCCCAGATGACCAGAGTGTCATCCAGCAATCCGCGTTGCTTCAGATCACGCACGAGCGCAGCACTGGCCTGATCGGTGGCGGCGCAGTTCTTCATCGTGTTGCCCATCACATCTGAGTGCGCATCCCAGCCCTCGTGATAGATGTTGATGAAGCGCACGCCGCGCTCAATCATGCGCCGAGCAAGCAGACAGGCGCGGGCAAAGGAGGGCTTGTCCGGATCGCAGCCGTACATTTCCAAGGTAGCCTTGCTCTCGCTCTTGAGGTCCATGAGTTCCGGCGCGCTGGTCTGCAACCGGAAGGCCATCTCGTAATTCGTGAGACGCGTGTTGATTTCCGGGTCGCCCACAGACTCCATCTGCTTGCGGTTCATCTTGCCGATAAGATTCAGCGTGTCCCTCTGCAGACGTGCATCCACGCCGCTGGGGCTGGAGACATTCAAAATGGGATCGCCCTGCGAGCGTAATCGCACGCCGGTGTAGACCGTGGGAAGAAAACCACTGGACCACAGCGCCGAGCCTCCGCTCAACCCACTGCCTGTGCTCATCACCACGAAGGCAGGCAAATCCTGCGTCTCGGAGCCGAGACCGTATAGCGCCCATGAGCCCAACGAAGGCCTGCCCGGCTGCGAGAAGCCGGTGTTGAAAAAGAGCTGCGCAGGCGCGTGATTAAACTGATCCGTCTTGCACGAACGAACGATGCAGATGTCATCCACGATCTTCGCGAGGTGCGGCACCGCCTCGGAAAGCTCAGCACCGCATTGCCCATGCTTTGCAAATTTGAAACGTGGCCCAAGCACGGCTGCATCCGGCCGGATAAACGCATACCGCTGGCTTCCGATGACGGAGGGAGGCAGTGGCTTGCCCTCAAGTTTTGCAAGCGCCGGCTTGTAGTCGAAGAGGTCGAGCTGTGAGGGGGCGCCCGCCATGAAGAGATGGATCACGTGCTTTGCCTTGCCTGGAAAATGCGGCTTGATGGGGCGCAACGGATCGATGGCGGACGAGGCGGCGCTGGCGGTTGTGCACAGTGAATCTGTCAGCAGTCCGGCCAGGGCCACTTTTCCCAGGCCGACGCCGCAGTCCTGCAGGAAGTGGCGGCGCGAGATGTGCATCGGATTGAACATGCGGTTCGTCATGAGCTCAGCCTTTCGTGACAAATTCATCGAGGTTGAAGAGGGCGCGCGCCAGCAGGGTCCACGCCGCGCGATCTGCATCGGTGGCTGCTTTGCATCCGTTGATCACGGCGGCATCCAGTTCACCTGATCGGATGCGCTGCCTCTGTTGCCCAAGATAGTCCGTGAGCGTGGCGGCTTCATCCGGCGAGGCTGCCCGGCAGAGCACCCTGCGGAACATGAACTGCAGTCGCGCTTCATCCGTGCCGGGCTGCTGGGAAGTAAGCGCCCCGAGTGCCTGCGTGGCCTCCACCATGAAAATATCATTCAGCAATGTGAGCGCCTGCAGCGGTGTGTTGGACACATCACGACGTGCCACGCACGCCTCGCCACTCGGCGCATCAAAGGTGGTGGCCATGGCGAAGGGTGCCGTGCGTTTCAGGAAGGTGTAGAGAGAACGGCGATGCCGGTCGTCTCCGCCGCTGGCCTCCCATGTTCCCTTGCCATAGGCAATGTCCACCACGCCATCCGGTTGCGGCGGGTACACGCCCGGCCCACCCATCTTCAGGGAAAGCAGGCCGCTAGCGTGCAGCACGCTGTCACGCACAATCTCCGCCTCCACGCGTGGGCGTGAGGCGCGAGCCAGCCACTTGTTCTCCGAATCTTTTGCCAGAAGCTCCGGCGTCACCCGGGAAGACTGCTGGTAAGTCGCACTGGTCACGATGAGACGGTGCAACTTCTTGAGCGACCACCCTTGCTTCATGAACTCCACCGCGAGCCAGTCGAGCAGCTCGGGGTGGCTCGGCACTTCTCCTTGAAATCCGAAATCCTGCGATGTTTTCACCAGGCCACGCCCGAAGAGAATCTCCCACTGGCGGTTCACCATGACACGCGCCGTCAGCGGATTCTCCGGCGACACCAGCCACCGTGCAAATGCGAGGCGGTTGCGTGGCGCATCCTTCGGCAGTGGGTTCAGCACGGAGAGCACTTCGGCCTGCACCTCTTCCTCGGGCTGCGTGTACTCGCCGCGATTGCGCAGATGGGTCACACGCGGATTGGACGCGGGGCGCTCGCGCATCACAAGGCTCACGGGTGCTGCGGGTGGCTTGCGTAATTCGCGAATCGCATCCGCCGCTTCAGCCACCTCGGGTGCGTTCATCAGGAAGTGCCAGCGAAGTTCATTGCGCTGCGTACCCTGAAGTTGCCCGTCCGGTATTGCCAGAAGCGATTCAAGCTTCAAGGGAATGCCTCGGGCCTCCGCGCCCTTTGGATCCGTGGTGGCGGAAATCCGGAAACGTCCGAGCGGGCAGGCGTAATGCCTGCCAAAGGACATCTTGACGGAAACCTCACCAGCGGCTGGAAGGGGCGTCTCGAAGACGAATACCGCCTCATGCGCCTCACCTGGACGTTTCGCACAGCTCCACCCTGTCTGCGGGTCTCCGTCAATCGCAGCCATCGCGGAGACCGCCGGGGCGTTAGGTCCGCCGAAGTTGTTCCGGGCATAGGTCTCGCTGGCGCGTGCGATTTTCACCATCCTGCCGTTCACGCTGACCTGCAATTCTCCCATGAAGAAGTCGCCCTTGGGTCCCTCGTAGTAGGTGAGTCCCGGTCCATGGGCGGGGAGGCTTGCATGCGGAAGGGCCTCCAGGCGGATGGCGGTAATGTCTCCCGCTCCCGGACGGAACTTGAGCTCATATGTATCGCTTTTCGTGATGTCGCCAGAGCCGAGCACGGAGCCATCAGGCAACAGCGTGAGGTGAGGCAGGTTCGTCTTCATTTCCACTGGCCGGAGCACCTGCCAGTCCACCCTGTTGTTGCGCATCCGCTGGAGCCATGCCGTGAATGCCGCTTCCGCAAGTGCACTGCGCGCTTCCGGAGTGACGTTCTCCGGCCCCGGCCACTTCGCGGGGAGTGCGGCCACCAGGCTGGCAGCCTGTTTTGCGCGTCTTTGCATTTCCTGGGGCTCTTCCTTCACGGGCAGATTCAGATCCGGCTCGTCCGCATTGTTCAGGAAGGCCATGATCTGGAAATACTCCCGGTGCGTGATGGGGTCATACTTGTGAGTGTGGCACTGGGCGCACCCCAGCGTGAGTCCCAGCCAGGTGGTGCCAGTGGTGGCCACGCGATCCGCCATGGCGTGGTAGCGGAACTCGAGCGGATCGATGCCACCCTCTTCATTCAACATCGTGTTGCGGTGAAAGCCGGTGGCGATGCGCTGATCCGTGGTCGCCCCCGGCAGCATGTCCCCTGCAATCTGCTCGATGGTGAACTGATCAAACGGCATGTCCGCATTCAGCGCGCGCACCACCCAATCACGATAGGGCCAGATGCTGCGTGGGCGATCCTTCTCGTAGCCATTCGTGTCCGCATAGCGCGCGAGGTCCAGCCAGCGACGGGCCCACCGCTCTCCATATTGCGGTGAGGCAAGCAGGATGTCGACGGTGGCCTGCACGGCGGCAGCGCGGTCTTGCGCGGCAGATTTCACAAAAGCATCCACCTCCGCCGGGCTCGGTGGCAGGCCAATGAGGTCCAGATACAGCCTGCGCACGAGAGTCACAGCGTCCGCAGGCGGCGAAGCGGCAAGGCCGTGCTCCTTCAGCTTTGCTCGGATGAAGGCATCAATAGGATTCGCACTCACGGAGCTGGAATCCTGTTTTGGAACTGCCACCTGCTGCGGATTCACAAAGGCCCAGTGCTGCTTGTACTCGGCCCCGCCTGCGATCCAGCGTTTCAGAATGTCCTTCTGCTCCGCCGTCATCGTCATCTTCGCCTCTGGCGGTGGCATGGCATCGTCCGGGTCGCTGGTTTCGATGCGAGCAACCACGGCGCTCTGATCCGGATGGCTCGGCACGATGGCGATGTCCCCTGTCTTCGCCGGTTTTAGCGCTTCCTCACGCAGATCCAGACGCAGGTCCCCCTTGCGTGCCTTTTCATCCGGGCCATGGCACTTGAAGCAGTAGCGGGAAAGAATGGGCCGGACTTCCGTGGTGAAGTCGGGCGACGACGCGGGGCCGGCGGCGGACAGCGCTGCGGAAAGCGCGCCAAGCAAGGCGACAGTCAATATGGATAGGCGGTATGGCATTCGGATGAGTAGGTCTCTGTCTGGAGGCTGGACTCTACTCTACCAGAAACGGTCGCTGACACGACAGTCTTGTCTGCAACCACACCAGAAGCTTGCCTCCCAGGGCGAAATCACGTGAGATACCCGCCATGCGATTCTGCAGCCTCACCACTTCCATGTTCATCCTGCTTGGCAGTCTGTTCCTCCAGGCGGACGACAAGTCCCGGACTCCCAACACGGCCATCATCCCAGCGGGAAAGCTGGAGAACGACTTCTATGAATGGAACGACCGCCACGCCGCCGTGATGGCTGTAAAGGACCAACTCAGGCCGGAGGTGGTGCTCATCGGCGACTCCATCACGCACTTCTGGGGCGGCGTGCCTCGCGAGCCCAAGGGCGACCGCGGTGCGCAGGCGTGGAAGGATCTCTTCGGCGAACGTCCGGTGCTCAATCTGGGCTTCGGCTGGGACCGCACGCAGAACGTGCTGAAGCGCATCGAACTCGGTGAACTGGACGGACTCTCACCAAAGGCCGTGGTCATTCACATCGGCACCAACAATCTGGCGGGCACGAAGAATGCACGTGAGAACACCCCGGATGAGATCGTGGAGGGCATCACGCTCATTGCGCAGCGCGTGCGGGAGAAGTGCCCGGCGGCGAAAATTATTGTGATGGCCGTCTTCCCACGCGGGGAGAAGCCGGACAATGCCAGGCGTGTCCAGGTGAATGCTATCAACGAGCGCCTCGTGAAAAAGATGGAGGGAACCAAGGTCACGTACCTGGACATCACCTCAAAGCTCACCAACGCCGATGGCATCATCTCAAAAGAGGTGATGCCGGACTTCCTGCACCCCGGCGCGAAAGGTTATGCCATCTGGGCGGAGGCGCTGAAACCGGTGCTGCCGGAATAAGCCCCTGGGAGCATGACTTATCGTCGGCTCAGCGTCTCGATGGCCACCAAAGAGGCGGCGCCACGATTTTCCACGTCCAGCTTCTGCAGGATGCGCTCCATGTGCTTCTTTACGGTGGCCTCGGCGCTGCCAAGCAGGATGGCGGTTTCCGCGTTCGACTTCCCCTGGGCGGTCCACAGCAGCACCTCCGCCTCCTTGGGTGTGAGGCCCAACGCCTCCAGCGGCACGGAAGATTCGAAGCTGGGAAGTGCGGGAACAGCATTCGCCACCTGCTCCCTCTTCCGACGGAGGCG
>JAEYUU010000027.1 GCA_023429545.1 Verrucomicrobiota bacterium | reverse complement strand
CTTGAGGCTGTTGCCATGGCTGCAGTCCACCATCAGATGCGGCGGAAGCCCCCGGGATTTGAGCTGCTCCACGGCATTGGCCACGCTGGCCGCGTCGTAGTTCGGCGCCGCCTTGCCGCCACGCAGGATTACGTGGCATGCTTCGTTTCCGCGTGTCTGCACAATGGCCGCCGTGCCGTGCTTCGTCACCGAGAGAAACACATGCGCGCCGCCCGCGGCCGCGATCGCATCCAGCGCGATCTGGATGTTTCCATCCGTGCCGTTCTTGAATCCCACTGGCATGGACAAACCACTCGCGAGCTGGCGGTGCACCTGGCTCTCCGTGGTGCGGGCCCCGATGGCGCCCCACGACACCACATCTGCGATGTACTGCGGCGTGATCACATCCAGGAACTCGGTGCCAGCAGGCACGCCCATGCCCACGATCTGCACCAGCAGTCGACGTGCTTCGCGCAGACCCGTATTGATATCGAAGCTCTCGTCGAGGTTCGGATCATTAATGAATCCCTTCCAGCCCACAGTTGTCCGTGGCTTTTCAAAATAGACGCGCATCACCAGTTCCAGATCGTCCGCATATTTGTCACGCGCCTCTTTGAGCAGCACGGCATATTCCAAGGCGGACTTCGCATCGTGTATCGAGCACGGGCCCACGACCACCAGCAGACGGTCGCTGCGCCCAATCATGATGTCCTGGGCCGCCTGGCGTGAGCGCGTCACAAAGTCCTCACCAGCGGCGCTCAGCGCCAGCTGCTTCATGAATACTGAAGGGGGCACGAGGTCGCTGATGTCCTCGATGCGCAGGTCGTCCGTGCGGTGTTTGTCGCTCATGTCTGATTCCACCCCGATGCGGGGAGTCAGCAAAATCGGCGGGAGGCCATGGCGTGCAAGTGATTCGTCATCCGTGGCGCAATTCCCCACTCTTCCCAGCTCAAGCTGCCGCCACCGGTCGTCTGGTGTCTCACCAAGACCGTCACGGCACTGCGTCATGCTGAGCTTTGGTCCCAAGCACATGGGTGCAGGCGGGTCGGCTCGAATTTCCCTTCGACCTCCCCTCCACGAGAATCGGAATTTCTTCGCAATTATGCGAAGACAGTCTCGATATATGGAAACGAAGCCGAATTATGGAAATTTTACTCTCAATCGCGCCTTTGGAAAGCTGATTCACCATATTTTTAAGACTTTCTTTAGGTGAGCGGCCTGCCGTGGGTCTTTCCCCATCCCCTTTGCCCCCTCTAGCTACCTGTCCGTGAACGACTCTCTGGGTCCACGGTCGCTCAGGAGCTTTGATTTGGGCACCTCAACCAAGCTCTGCCTGCCCAAGAACTCCAGGAGGACCTTCACCCGCGCCTCCCCGGTGGCCATGCTTTCGACGATGCCCTTCAGCCCGCGCATCGGACCTTCCGCCACTTCCACGGTATCTCCAACCTTCACGCCATGGGAAACCTCCCGGACCTCCAAGCCCTGCATTTCCGTACGAAGGTCAACGATGGTTTCTTCGGGAAGGGGGACCGGAGTGCCGCCAAATCCAACCACGCCAATGACATGATTGGCATGTTTGACAGCCCGAAATCGGGCTGCGAGATCAAACCTCGCAAAAAAGTAGCTCGGAAACAACGCCTCCGTGAACCACACTTTCCCCCGGGGAGTGCTGCGCTGGAACCGGAGGCGGGGACAGAAGGTCTCCACCTCTCCAAAGGCGAGCAGTGCTGCGGCGGCGAGATGTTCGCATTTGGGCTTGGTATGAATGCAGTACCAGAGTGGACCGGTATGTTCGGCCGCGGGTGACTTCGAAGAATGGGAGGAAGTTTGCACAGGCATGAGAGAAACCCAATGGGGACGCTTTCGGCCCGCCTCCTGGTATATATCACATATCACCGTCCCATTGAATTTCCGGTTCTTCCCGGACGTGATTCTCTCGTGGCAGGCCTCGGGTCTTGGGGAGCGCCCTGGGGAGCTTCGCCAGTTCTGCGGAACTCCTCCTTCTCCCTGCTGCCGCTGAAGTACTTCGGCCGCCAGTCCGGCGTGCCCACGCTTCCCTCTCCCACGTATTCAAGAATCTCACTCACGGGGAAAAGCACCAGTCCGGGAAGTCCCCGGGCCTTCGCCTTGGCTTCGAACTGAATCCGGTCTTCCAGGAAATCCACCTTCCCGTTGACCACCAGGCGGAACACCCCGGTGAGCGCTTCAAAATCTCCCGTGGAAACAAAGCCGTCTGCCACAGTAAAGGAACAGTCGGCCTCCTTCGCAATATTGTACCCCTTGATGGGGCGCGGCAGCATCGCGCCGAGCAGCGGAGTGAGTGGGCCCAGGATGGGCACGGCATACAGGTTCCCGTTCAGAATCACCAGCGCGCCATTACCCCGAAGGCTCCTCCAATCCCCCAGCCTGCCCGCAAACTGGAGATGACCGGTCAAATCCCCCTCAGAAGTTTCCTTGGGCGAATACGCGCGCGCGAACTTGTTCAGGCTGATCGCATCCACGCTCAGCTCACCAGAATACGGCTGCGGATCACGGGTGTCATCCAGCTTCCCGCTGAGTTTGTAGCGTCCATCAAGCAGGTTCGACTGGGTATCAAACTCCACCTGGCCGTCTTTGCACACGACCACCGCCTTGAGATTTTCAAATGGAAGGGGTTTGCCGAAGACTTCATACGGGAAGCTGTCCGCCCGGAGTTCCACAGTGTAGTCCTTCACATCCGGACGCAGATCCGCCCTGCCCTTGCACGCCATGCCTTCTCCAAATACCCTGCCGGAGACATCATACGTCAGCAGCGGTCCGGTAAAATGCAGATCACCGACGGGCCGGCTGATGACATAGTCCTCCCCAAATACCGTGTAGTGCGCAGTGCCTTCGCTGCGAAACTTCACCTCCAAATCGGTGCCCCCCGTGGCGCCAATGATTCCCTCCAGTTCCACCTGCGGATGTTTGTCGAAGCGATACTTGGCAACGACCTCCGCCGTCTTCGGCACGAAACAAGAGGTCAGCGCCACCGGGTCCACGGTGCTTGAGACGCCCACGAGTGTCGTGGTGCGCTTGATGTCATCGCACACCACACGCTTCGCCGTGGCCCGGCCTTCCGGCCTCTCGATCACCAGGTCATGATATTCGTGGTGCGGCCC
>JAEYUU010000012.1 GCA_023429545.1 Verrucomicrobiota bacterium | reverse complement strand
CAGCCACAGCGGCCAGGGGGAGGTGACCGCCACCAAGGCGCTGCTCAGGAAGAACGCAGGGCAGGCCACCTGAAACATCATGGCCCACAGCACGATCCGGTATTGCACCGGAGAAAAGATGGTGATTCCCGCCAGCAGCAGCAAGGGCCACCACGTGAGAAAGGTCTTTCCCGAAGTGCGCCTGATGAGGATCGCGACATTGAGCTGGGTCAGCGCCAGAAGGAACCAGCAAAAGAACATCTGCATGGTCCAGTCCGTGGGCCAGATTTTGTGGAACACCATGATGGTCGCCCGCACGAAGGCCATGCGATGCTCCATCTGCACCATGAAATAGTCCCACACCGTCAGCGTGCCCAGGGCGTCCTTCTCAAACATGTGCACGAACATCCAGTCATCAAGAAAGGGGATGTTCACGCGGTGCTCACGGATGAGGAGAAACAGGGCAGCGCCGGGAAGGGATACCATGAGGATGGCAAACACCAGCCGCAGGCGGTGCCGGACTTGCGGTGTCTTCCGGGCAACTGGCATTGCAGGCAGTGCCACTCTGGTGGATTCCGCGCTTTCTGGTCCGGTGATGGCTGCCATGGTGGTGGACTCACTGGTTCCCACTGCCCGGTTTCGTGGACCCGGCGGGGCACCCGGTTTGTAACCACGGTCTTGGAACGCCGGGAATGGACGCACCAACCGCAGGGCACGGAGGTGACGAACACCCGCTGGCAATCGGGAGAGGCATGATCGTCATGGGGAGCAAGCTCTGGGAACGAGACAATGCTTCACTTCTATGGCATATCCATTGGATTTCTACTTAGAAATTCGCAAGAATCGGGGTATTTCACGTGGAAATTGCCCGAGTCTCAGTGTTCGGGTCGGAGGTGGGGCGATGCTGTTCATCGCTTGCGCTTCCCGTCCAGCTTGACCAGCAAGATCTCCGCCATGCTGACCCGCTCGCTCTGGCGGAGCTTCTTGGTCATCTCCAGAAGGTCATGGAGCAGGGCGCGCTCACGCACCTCTGCTGCGGGCACGTCCTCCAGGATGTCCCGGACGGCAAGTTCAAGGGCCCTGTAGTCATTGCCAGCATCCAGGGCGATGAGGAAACGGGTGGGGGAGACTTCCACCAGATGGAGAAAGGGAATGCGCCGCAGAGTCAGGCTGGGACCCACAACAATGAGTCCCGTATTGGGCGCCATTTCCAGGATTTCCACAAGCGGTTGCTCTTGTGGTTGACCGCGCAGTGCGTCCTGGGTGAGCCGCACAATGGCGCGGCCACGATCGGCATCAATGCGCTGCAATCCCCGCAGCGTGCTTTCTGGAAGAGTGATCGTGATGGGACGGCTCGGCTCATCAAACTTCGGTGGGCGTCCACCTCCGTAGCGGTTGTCTGATGATGGGGTCGGTTTCACTCGGAACTCAGGTTTGCAGATGATGCCACGTGCCCTGCCGGCATTCTATTGCGAGGATGCGTGCGCCGTGTCAACGCGATAATTCCCCAACCCCCACCTGTGTGCGGATGTGAAACAGCTGCCACTTTACAAGGGCATCAGCCAACATGGGGTGGCGATGCGCAACTACGGATCAATGAGGTGCTCGCGATCCAGCGCCCGCACCGTTCTGCCTTTCAGCCAGTAGCCGTACGAACGGATGGTCACGCGGCCCTCTGGAAACCGCGCCAGAGGCAGCTCACGTTCCCAGCCGAAGTAGTGCGCCACATGCTGACGGCGCAGCCATTCATTCTCGTAGAAGTCGAAGGGCTGCCTGGGCGTGGCAAAGGAGATGATGTTTTCCGCAGCACCCTCCGCCTGGGCGCTGATGACCACCAGATCCGGCAGGCTGAGCATGTCCTTGGACACCCCACAGGCGCCTTCGAGGTGCATCACACCATCGTGCACCGTGGGTTGCTCCAGCCATGCCCACTTGTCCGGCAGCGGCGAGCCTTTGCGGTAGCTGGAGATGTCCACGCCATCCACCATGCGCACGCCCTTCAGCCTGCCATGATCCGCCAAGAAGAGCGCCAGCCGCGTGGTGAGATCCTTGGGGTCGAGGTTCTGCCACATCACCTCCGGGTCGAGCGGCAGCACTCTGGCGAAGGAGAGCATGGCCCGGTCCTGTTTCATGCGTTCATGCTCCCATCTCATGTGCTGCCAGCCATGATTCCAGTTCGCCGCGTGCATGGCGACGAAAACGCCCAGAAGGATGGGCCCGGCACGCCGCGCGAAGATACGGAACCAGCCTGAGGGTGTGTCGCGCATCGCGATCCCCGCCGCCAGCATGAGCACCCCCAGGGTGAAAAAGAGCGTGAAGGTCACATACCGCGGCGCCATGGCGCTGATCAGCGAGGACCTCAGCCGGCCGTAGCTGATGAGCAATGCGTTCCCCAAGCCAAGCAGCGCGATCAGCAGCCAGGGCAGCGCTGCCTGAAAGGTGCCAGCTTCCCTGCGAAGCTGCCAGAGACGAAACAGGGACATCACCATTACAACGACGAGCCCCAGCCCCATCACGGCGCAGAGCACGCCCGGCTCCATGGTGGTGCCATTTCCGAGCAGATAACCCAGCAGCACGAGGGTGAATTGTCCCAGGAGCATCGGCTGCCCCATCAAGCTGCCGATGCGTGACTCGTCCCCGGTATGGGTGGCGGATCCAAAGCCCGCCAGTGCCATCCATGCGCT
Organism: Verrucomicrobiota bacterium; assembly: GCA_023429545.1. Lineage (GTDB taxonomy): Bacteria > Verrucomicrobiota > Verrucomicrobiia > Verrucomicrobiales > Verrucomicrobiaceae > Roseimicrobium. The sequence goes on along the minus strand of JAEYUU010000012.1, from coordinate 654 downwards.
GGCGCCCATCAGCACCAGCCAGCAAGCGGTGATGGCGAGACGCGAGGCCGGCGGCTTCCCGCTGAAATGCAGCCACACCATCGGCGTGAGCAGCAGACCGGCGAGCAATCCCGTGCCGAAGGAGAAGGTGGCGGCAATCGCCAGCACCGCGGCGCTTGCGAGGGCGGCCCACGAGTCCGGCCATTTCCACAGGCACGCGAGCGCTGTGCAGAAAGCCGCGCCCGGGATGAAGTTCTGGAAGATGAAATCCCACACCCACGAGTGTCCCTGCGCCGCGGTGAAGATGGTGAGATTCGCGCAGAACATCAGCAGCATGCCGCGCGCGGGACGTTCCCACCACAGGGGCCGGGCCATCACGAACACCGCCACCGCGATGGCCAGAGAAAACGTCCAGGCCAGCAGGGGCAGCACACCAACATCACCATCCAGCCAGTGCAGCGCGACGAAGTAGAGAAGCTTGCCCGTGGCGCTGGGGTGATTGTTGTGTGGCGTCAGCAACTCCCGCCAGCCGTAGTCGCCCTGCCACCACTCACGGTATTGCTTCACGAATGCCCAGGAATCCTCGAACGGGACCGGCACGCGCAGCGGAAGCAGCAGCGCGAGGATGAGCAGAGCGGGTGACCACGCCAACAGCCATCCGAAGAGGCGCAAGGC
>JAEYUU010000002.1 GCA_023429545.1 Verrucomicrobiota bacterium | reverse complement strand
TTGGCTCGCGGCGGCGCGCGGCGCCCCAGCTTGAGCTCATTGAAGTCCAGCGCGAACTTCAGATCGAGTTGCTGGCCCTTCCAGCTGTAGCCGCGCACGAACTGCTCATTGTCCGCTCCTTCCTTGTCCCACTTCGCCAGGAGCGAACTGCTGAAGTACAGGCGCTTCCCATCCCAGCTCTGTGAGACCATGTTGAGCTGCCGCCCGATCTGGTTCTCGTGGATCAGCACCGGCTTGTGCGGGTTCGAGACATCATAGACCCGGCATTTCCCATCTGCGAAGGAGTCCACAAAGAGCGTCCTGTCATCCGCGCTCAGGCTGATGTCCACGGGGATGCACCCGCTCTTCGGGTCACCGATGTGGGCGATCTCCTTCGCCTGCCACGCCCCCATGTCGTCTTCGTAGAAGAGCCAGAGCTTCGAGGTCAGCGCCGTGGCGGTGAAGGCATAGTTGTGCTTCTCACCCCAGGCCCAGCGGATTTCCAACGGAGCGCCCGGCACGGCAAAGACCTTCTTCGGCTGCCGCGTGTGGAAATCCCACTGCACCATGGTCCCGCCGAAGCGCTTCATCGCCTCCGGATCCGCGGCCACTTTGGAGAAGGCGTTCATGTAGTTGCCCAGTCCGGTGAAGGAGGTGGTCAGCAGCACATTTTTTCTGGGCAGCACGCGCGCGTCGTAGCCGTAGCCATCCGCGAGATGCGCATCCTCCACTCCGCGCGTGTCCTTGGGGGAGGGGATCCAGTGCGTGGTAATGTACTGGGCATCGTTGGTGTACTCCACAAGCGCGGTGCGTCCGGTCTTGTCCTCCGCGTTGGAGAGGCAGGGAATGAGCACGCGTCCCGGCAGCGCATAGACGCCATGAGGTCCCACTGCGCCGCCGCTTTTCTCCACGAAGTCGTCGATGCTCTTCACGAACTTCGGCTTCGCCGGATCGGTGTGCACATCATAGATGAAGATGCGGCTGCTCTCCAGGCCGGAGAGCCAGAGCTGGCGGCGGTCATCGGTGAATCCACCATGGTGCGCTTCATTGCGTCCGCCCACCGAGTGGGTGTGGATTACCTTGCCATACGTCGGCGAGCCGGGCTTCACGTCGATGGTCACCAGCTTGTCGGAGCCATCGCCCATGCCCTCTTCGCCAAGTGTCCATACATAGACGAACTCCTCCTGCCCCTCGATGCGGGCAAGGTAGGGTGAGGAGCACGTCTCATCTGCCACTGCCGTGGTGGCAGTCGTGATGGCAAGCATCGCGGCAGCAAGAAAGCTGCTACGTGCGTGGGGTAATGTTCTAGGTGTCATGGGTTGGTTCGGTTTGGTTCGGTTTGGTTGGAGCTAAAGTGTTCCTTGCCAGGCTGGCATGGACGTCGGCAGAGTATTGCCAGACCCATGCCAGAAGGCTGTGGGGAATCGAAAGGTGCTGAGCCTCAATTAAATAGTGGCCAGGAGATCGCGGGGCATGTAACTCGCGAAAATTCGTCAATCGCGAGATTCCGTGATGGTCCTCACGAAATGCCGCGAAGGGCATGCCGATCCGGGTGTTCGAAGGCGTTGGTACGATTGTTTGCGTCCTTTTGAGCCCTGCCCCGTCTCCCTCAGCGAACCTGCCGTGCATGGAGCACGCGGACAGAACCGAAAACCAAAATGCATCCTACCATGAAGACGCTCGAACCGGACATCGAAAAGAAACACGATCAGGTGCGCACCCAGGTGCGCGAACACTACGCCGCCGTGGCTGAGCGGGGCACCTCGTGCTGTGCCACCTCCTGCTGCTCTCCCAGGGGCGATGCTCCCGCCTCCGATGAACTGGACCCCGAGACGCGCTCGCAGCGCCTTGGCTATTCAGCCGCGGACACCGCGGCCGTGCCTCCTGGCTCCAATCTTGGGCTTGGCTGTGGGAACCCGCTTGCCATTGCCTCGTTGCTGCGGGGCCAGACCGTGCTCGACCTTGGGAGCGGCGCTGGCTTCGATTCCTTCCTGGCGGCGCGCGCCGTCGGTCCGGAGGGCAAGGTCATCGGCGTGGATATGACGCCCGCCATGCTCACCAGGGCCCGCGAGAACGCCGTGAAAGCCGGCATCACGAACACGGAGTTCCGGATGGGAGAAATCGAGAATCTGCCGGTCGCGGACGCCAGCGTGGATGTGATCCTCTCCAATTGCGTTATCAATCTCTCCCCGGACAAGGGCCGTGTCTTCCGTGAAGCATTCCGCGTGCTGAAAGCGGGCGGCAGACTGGCCATCTCCGATGTGGTGGCGCTAAAGCCCGTGCCGGCCCGGATTCGCGAGGACGTGAAGCTCCACGCCGGCTGTGCCGCTGGCGCCGCGTTGGTCAGCGATCTTCGGGACATGCTGACCACGGCCGGCTTCACGGACATTCGCATCACCCCGAAGCCGGAAAGCCGCGAAGTCATTCGTGACTGGTTCCCTGGAGTGGGACTGGAAGATCTGTTCACTTCGGCGATTGTTGAAGGCACGAAACCCGCCACCGCATGACCGCCCCGGCCGAGGCCATCTGGAACCAGCTCTCCACCCGGCTCGGAATCTTCATCCGCAGCCGGGTGGCGGACTTCGCCGCCGCTGAAGATATCCTTCAGGACACCATCGTGAACATTCAGAAGCGGCTGGGGCAGTTGCGTGATGCCGGCAAGCTGGAGAGCTGGGTGTATCAGATCGCGCGGAATGCCATCATGGACCACTATCGGAAGAGCCGGGATACGGTGGCACTGCCCGAGAGTCTCGCGGCAGAGCCCGCCCCCATCTCGGACCGCGAGCGTGAAGGGCTCCAGGCGGCGTTTCGCGGCATGATCGAGGCGTTGCCCCAGCCCTATCGCGAGGCCATCGAGCTCACCAGCTTTTGGGGGCTCTCGCAGCAGGAGCTTGCGGACCGGTTCGGGATCTCTGTATCCGGCGCGAAGTCCCGGGTGCAGCGGGGCCGTGCCATGCTGAAGGAAATGCTCCTGGAGTGCTGCCGCTTTGAGTTTGACCAGCGCGGCGGCATCCTGGAGTGCGAGCCTAGGAAGGCAGCCTCGTGTCCGGACTGCGGCTAACCTGAGCGCTTCTCCCTGTCTGTCTGCTTGCCGACTCCCAGCGCTTTCATCCTCGAACTGAACGTCGAGGCCGGCACACCCAGCAATTGGGCGGCGCCGCCATCACCGGAAATCTTGTCTCCGCACGCATAGAGCGCGCGGCGCAGGTTCTCCCGTTCGAGCGCTTCGAGCTCATCCGCCGTGAGGATCCGTGGAGCGTCACCACCCGGATCATCGGGCTGGGCATCAGGATGGGATGCGCCCGCCACCGGCAGCGCCCGCGCGAGATCAAGGCGTGTGCCATGCGTGAGGATGATGGCGCGCTCGATGACGTTCTGCAGTTCGCGAATGTTCCCCGGCCAGTCATAGCTTGAGAGCCTTCGTAGATCCTCGCGATGCAGCGGATCGAGGTGCCTGCCCATTCGCTTGGAGAATCGCTGCACAAACGCATTCGCCAGCAGCACCACGTCATCGCCGCGCTCACGCAGCGGAGGCACCGTGATGGGAAACACATGCAGGCGGTAGTAGAGATCCTCGCGGAAGGTCCCCTCCTCGACCATCTCCGCTAGGTTGCGGTTGGTCGCGGCGATCACGCGCACATCCACTTTCCTTGTCCTGGTACTGCCCAGAGGTTCGAACTCGCCTTCCTGCAGCACGCGCAGTAGTTTTGCCTGCAGATCCAGCGGCAGTTCTCCCACTTCATCCAGAAAAATGGTGCCATCGTCGGCCAGGCTGAAGCGTCCTTCGCGCTTCGCCACCGCGCCTGTGAAGGCTCCTTTCTCGTGCCCGAAGAATTCGCTCTCCATGAGCGCGGCGGGAATCGCGGCGCAGTTCACCCGCACCAGCGGTTTGTTCTTGCGCGTACTCGCGGCGTGGATGGCCCCCGCCACCAGTTCTTTTCCGGTGCCGGTCTCTCCATGGATCAGCACCGTGGCATCCGTCACGGCCACCTGCTTGATGGCGGAGCGCACCTCCTGCATGGCGCGGCTCGCTCCAATCAGATCCCCCAGGTCTGACTCCTGCGCCAGTTCGCCACGGAGATATTCCGTCTCCGCGGAGAGCAATGCGATCTGACGCTCGGCGGTCAGCCGCTCATCCACGTTTCGCAGGATGAGGGTATAGTGCGGCGCCCCCTGGCTCTCGAAGCACGAGAGCGTGGCCTCCGCGGGAAACCGGCTGCGATCAGCCCGCAGCACCGTGAGTTGTGAAGGGATCCACAGGTGGCGCGCATCATGGGGTTTTCCGGCCAGCTCCCTGGTGCAGTTCGCGATAAGTCGGGCGCTCTCGCCTGCCAGGAACCATTTCACTTCCTGGCCCATGAGCGCCTCCGCGGTGTAGCCGGTCAGCCTTTCGGCGGCGGGATTCACCCGAGCAATGCGGAGGGAGGAGTCCAGCACCACCACACCGTCCATCACACTTTGCAGCAGGGCAGACACTTGCTCTTCACGGGTGCGCAGTTCCTGCTCTGTGCGCACTCGACGCAATTCCGAGGCCGCACGCGCCGCGAAGATCTCGAATAATGAAAGGATGCGCGGCTCGGGCGGCAGCGGCTTTTTGTCCATCACCGCCAGGTGGCCCATGATCTCACCTCGCGCATCGAAGAGTGGCACGCCGAGGTAGCTTACGATGTTGTGCGCCAGAAAGTCCGGCTCGTCGGGGTAGATCTCCACCACCCGATCCGGATAGTGCACCAGTTTGCGCTCGGTCAGCACGGCTTCACATGGCGTGCCCGGCACATCGTGCTCATAGGAGTCGAGGTGCCGTCCGCCCATCCAGAAGGCCAGGGCGCGCAGGCGGTTCACCTCGGGAAGATACTCCGTGACCCACGCGCCATCCGTTTGCATCGCCGCCGCGAGGTTCCTGACGAGCGCACGGAAGAACTCCGTGCCCGTTTCGGACACGGTGCCCTCCACGATGAGGCGCAACGCGGCCTCCTCGCTCAAGCTGGAAGGTTTCCTCTTCACCACACCCAAGATGCCGTCGCGCCCCCTCTCTGCAATAGAACTTTCAGCCGAGGACGAGCCGGACCGCCGCGAGAAGAGCAAAGAGAAAAATGACCCACTCGAAGACGCGCAGGGACATCACCTTCACCAGCCTCCACCCCAGCACCGCGCCAAGCACCACCAGTGGCAGCAGCGTCAGATTGGTGAGGAGGGAGGGAGGATTGATCAGACCAATGTTTGCGCTGAAGGGGACTTTCACCAGATTGATGAAGAGGAAGAACCGCGTGAAGACCCCCAGGTATTCGCTCTTCTCAAAACGCTGGGCCAGAAGATAGACCGTCATCACCGGACCTGCGGCATTGGCCAGCATGGTGGCGATGCCCGCGGCGACACCCAGGAACCAGATGAAGACGTGATGCTGGTGCAGCGCCTTGAGTTGGTCACGCTTCCAGTCGAGCAGCAGCTTCAGCGCCAGCAGGCCGAGGATGAGCCAGCCGATCACGAGGCGCGCAAGGTGTTTGTCCAGCTTGTCCAGCAGCCACGAGCCAATCACCACGCCAAGGAGTGCAGGTGGCACCAGCGGAATGATCTGTCGCCATTTCCCCCCACCGCGCAGGAGAAAGT
>JAEYUU010000718.1 GCA_023429545.1 Verrucomicrobiota bacterium | reverse complement strand
CCGCCAGGTGCCGTAATGGAAGCACCAGCCCACGGGCCAGCCCCCAGCCGAAGACCAGTGCCAGCAGCCAGAATACTCCCAGCACCGCCAGCGTCCGCGGATGGCGCAACGCCGCAAGCAGCGGCGGTTGAGGCCGGACCAGCACGAGATCGCGCAGATCACCGATGGGCACGGCCACGGCTTCGAGCCCGGCAACGCCATGACAACTGCTGTCCGCAGGGAGCAGCGCGGAAAGATCCTGACGAAACGCTGGATCGGATGGCTCCGGAGTGAGCATGCCCGTATCCCGGTGCCGGAAATACACCCCGACATTCAGCACTTCCCCGAGTTGCGAGGCCATGCGCTCGCTGGGAGGAAGGGCCATGCGCCTGAGGAATTCGGCATTCGTCCTCGCCAGCACCCCAAATTCCTGCCGTTCATCCTCACGCACGCTCCACCAGGTCAGTGCCACGAGCACGATCGACCCTGCCAGGACAAAGCCGGCAAAAGGCAGGGCGATACGCCACGGCAGACGAGGAAGTGTCACCGGGGAAGTGTGAAGCACCGGCGGGCGCATGCGAGGATTTTTGTGTCGTGAAACTGCGATGGAGCAATGAGAAGAACACCACTCTTCCCCGATGAAGAAAAGTGACGGTCAAAAAATGACCTCGGCTTCTGATGCGCGGGCAGAAGTTGCTCTTATTCGCAGTATTCGTTATGTCAAAATTGCATAATAAGTTCACAAACAGTGAATTGTGTAGAGGGTGACATCGATCGAAAAGGATCTGCAATTGCGGATCATTGCCCTCGCCTGAGCTTCCCGATTCGCTCACGATTCTGCCCTCGCCCATCAACACACCAACCATGATCAAACATCTCCTCTCCTGGCTTCCAGCGGCTCTCCTTGCCGTCTCGTTGCCCACGGTTTTCGCTCAGGATGCCGTCTCTCCCGAAAAGAAGGACCTGCCTCCCATCTTCGTGCGTGCGAATGATGTTTCAGTAATTTCTGAAAACGATCTCGTCGGCCCCTACAAGGCTCCGGAGTGGACCACGGCGCGTCGTTTCCCAACGACACGCGTGTACATCCAGAGGGCTCCGGGTGAGGTGGCCTTTGAGCAATGGTGGCGTGCTCGCACTTATGATGACGGCCCGTCCAAGCATCTCTTCATTGAAGAAGTGGAGATCGGCCTGCCTTACCGCATGCAGCTCGACCTCTATTATGAGTGGGTGCATGAAGAAGGGGAAACCGACTTCGAGGACTTCGCCGTGGAACTCCGCTGGGCTCAAGCCGACTGGGGTGTGATTCCTCTCAACCCGACCCTGTATGGCGAGTACAAATTCGTCGACTCCGAGCACGGGGATGACGTGGTCGAACTGAAGCTCCTCCTCGGTGATGAGATTACTCCCAAGCTGCACTACGGCCTGAACTTCGTGTATGAACGCGAAATCGGCGGTGAACTCACCAATGAGTTCGTGGTGGCACAGGGCATCAGCTACACCATCCTGGACCGCATCCTTTCGGCTGGCCTTGAAATGCGCTACGTCTATGAAGACACGACGGAAAATCGCGGTTCTGGCGAGAACAAATTCAACATCGGACCATCAGTGCAGTGGCGGCTCTCCAACCAGGCGCATCTGGATTTGGTCTGCCTCTTCGGTTGCACGGACGAATCCCCGGAGACGGAATCCTATGTGGTGTTTGGCTGGGATTTCGGCGGCCCCTCCAAGGAAAGCCACTACAAGCCCACCAGCGGCACGCGACTGTAATCATTTGGGGGGCGCCCTCCATCAGTTCGCCGCAGGATAAGGAACGGACTCAGGCGGCGTCGCCAGACAGACCTGCAAGCAGCTGGCCGTCCCCCTCCGCTTAAACGAAGCGGAGGGGAAATTGAGCGAACAAAATTCGCTCATCACGCACCTTTTTCCTGCACAGAATGTGGCCTTGAGAACCTTCTGCGTAGTGAGCAGGGTTCGAGGAAAGATTTTCGTTCGCTGTTTCCACTTTTGACGCTCTCGCGTGGCGTCCCCAAGTTGATTGACCACCCGGCGCTCCTCTTTTGGAGTTCGTGTTGGGCAAGCTCAAGACATCCATGAAACTCACCACCTCACTCCCTGCTGTGCTCGGCGTGTTGTTCGCTTCTGCGGAACTGCACTCGCAAGTAATGCCAACACCCCCTCCCGCCGACAAACCAGCTGCCACCAGTCTGGAACCGGTGATCGTCACTGCAACCCTCTCCGAGGAGGCTGCGGACAATGTGCCCTACTCCGTAACCGTGATTGACGAAAGGCGAATCCAGGATCTCAACGTCGCGAGCTTCCCCGAGGTCTTCAAGGAAGTCCCCGGCGTGCTCTTCCAGCAAACTGCCCATGGGCAGGGTTCGCCTTTCATCCGCGGCTTCACCGGGTTTCGCAACCTGGCGCTCATCGATGGCATCCGCCTGAACAACTCCGTTTTCCGGGAAGGGCCGAACCAGTACTGGAGCACCATTGATTCGCTGAGCCTTTCGAGTGTGGAACTCGTGAAGGGACAGGGGTCAGTGCTGTACGGCAGCGATTCCATCGGGGGCACGGTGAACGCACTGACCAAGGGGCCGGCGTATCGTCCGCCACCCGCACCCGTGACGGTCTCCGGCAAGCAGGGCAAGGGCGCCAAGACCGTCCAGCCCGTTTCCCAGCCTGTGGGCCTTGGGCCATACGTCACCGGCATGGCTTACACGCGGTATGCGACTGCCGAGGACTCCTGGACAGGGCGCCTGGAAGGCAGCGTGAGCGAGTGGGAGAAGTATGGCATCTTCGTCGGTCTGACCGGCCGCTCTTTTGGCGACATTCACGCCGCGGATCTCGGCGATTTGCCCTACACCGGATATGATGAGCTGGGCATCGATGCGAAGGTGGAGATATTCCTCGACCCGGACACGAAGCTCACCAT
>JAEYUU010000680.1 GCA_023429545.1 Verrucomicrobiota bacterium | reverse complement strand
GTGGTGAGGCCCTCCACGTCCACCTGGGGCTTCGCTTCACTGACGGACAGGGTGAGCTGCACGGGCTGCTTCAGATAGCGGTAGGCGGTCACGTTCATCAGCCCATGGCCCACTTCATGCCCTGCCGTCTGCTGGATGAGCCCCTCTCCCGCCTTCGGTGTCACATCAAGCTGCGGTTCAGCCACCACGGTGATGTCTCCACGATCCTGAGAAGCTCCGACCATCTGGATAACCGGCACCACGGGTTCCGCGGGCAGTTTCGGCAGCGGCACTTCCAGGGATACCGTGCCGGTCCACCTGGCTTTCGCCGGCTCATTGAGCACGATAGTGAGCTTCTGTGGGGCTCCGCCCGCAGGAACGTCGGCGCCATCCAGCTTCCATTCCTTCACGTCATCTCCCGTCACGGAAAGCACCGATTGCCCCGCAGGCACGGTGATGACGAATTCGCTCACCGGCGCACGCAGGATACGCACGTCGATGGCGGCATTCGTGGCCAGCGATCCACCACGCACCTCCGTGGTGACCTTGCTCGAAGCGAGAATGAGCGGCTTCAGGGCAACGGCGGTTTCAGGCATGCTCCATGCAATCTCAAACCGAGACCCGCTGCCGAAGAAAAAGGACAGTTCCGTCTTGTCCCCCGCTGGACGTGAGGTGAAGGCGGCTGCAGGATTGACCTCAAACTCCCAGCCACTGCCAGGCACGGTCGCCACGAACCGGGACACGGCCGCGGAGGGCAGAGTCAGGTTCAACCGTGATTTCCCACCGCTGCGGGTGATGGGCGCATGCAGTTTCATCTTGAGCTCATACACCCCTTTGTCCGGCACGATGAGATCATAACCGTCTGCCCGGTTCGACAGCGTCGCTTTGCCGGCATCCACATCCGTCACGCCTGGCAAGGCGCCACCTCTTGCCAGGGGAATGGTCAGCCAGCCTTCTTTGAAGGACTCCACCGTCACCTTCGCTTCCACCGTGAGCACATCAGCCTCGACCGTGCCGGTGTACTCGGCGCGCGAGACGACACCTTCCTGGGGTGGTTTCGTTTCGTCCTTCGTGCGCTTCAGGTTCAGTTCCTGCCATAGTTCGAGGAATTCCTTGTAGGGAAGGAACACGCCCTTGCCACCATCCGTGAAGACCTTCTCAAGCTCTTCATACGGCACATAGATGGTGCGCTCCCGCTCGCGCACCACGGGCTCGGGGCCAGCAGAAGTTGGAGACGACGGTGTCGGCGCTGCGGGCAATAGTCGACGCGCCGGAGGCGGGGTGGGGCCGGGTGGCGCCGACGGAGCGACGGGAGGAGGACTCACCACTGGAGGTGTCGGCGCCGGCAAGGGAGGGATCGTTGCAGGAGGTGGCGCCGGGGCCACCGCACTCGGGGGCGGTGTTGCAGCCGGAGCCGGCGAAGGGGGTGCGGGCGGCGTGGGAGTTTGCCCTTGAACGACAAGAGCGAGGCCCAGCAGGGAAGCCACGGTGACGGAGAGGCAGCGGCGGATCATAATCAAGGGGAAGCGTAGCGGAGACACCGGGCGCGGTGTGTAAACCGACCGTAAATTCTGTGAAGGCTATCAGTAATGCGCAGTTTTAAGCAAGCTTTGGAAATCAGGCTCACGGGCATGACGGGAAACACAGATGTTTCTTGGAAGTCCTCCCCCCAGAAGCATGCGCAGCAAAAAAATGACCGGCCCTCCTCATCAGAAGGCCAGTCATCTCGTGAATCTCTCTCTGACTTCGTTACTTCCTCTTCAACTGCGGGAACAGCACCACGTCGCGGATGCTTTCCGCACCGGTGAGCATCATCACAAGGCGATCGATGCCGATGCCGTTGCCGCCAGCGGAGGGCATGCCGTACTCCAAAGCGAGGAGGAACTCTTCATCCAGCTTCTGCGTTTCCTCTCCAGCCTGATGCTCAAGGCGATCGCGCTGCACGATGGGATCATTGAGCTCGCTGTAGCCGGGTGAAATCTCCACGCCGTTGATCACGAGTTCATACACATCCACCACGCTGCTGTCAGAAGTGTTCTGCTTCGCGAGTGGGACGAGTTCCTTCGGCACATGGGTGACAAAAAGCGGATCAAAGCTCTTCTCTTCGATGAGCTTCTCAAACACCTGCTGGCTGACCTCGTAGTCCTCCATGTGGGGGCTCACCTCCACGCCGAGCTCGGCGCAGCGGGCTTTCTTCTGCTCATTGCTGAGATCAAACCAGTTCTCGCCGGCCACGCCGCGGATCAGCTCCCGATACGGCGCGCGCTTCCACGGCCGCGCCAGATTGATGGTGCGGGTCACGGTGCCCTCATCATCCTTGTGCTCGATGAGGAGCGTACCGCAAAACTTCTCTGCGAGATGGCACACGAGGCTCTCCACGAGGTCCGCCATCTGCTCAAAGTCGGAGAAGGCCCAGTACGCCTCCATCATGGTGAACTCCGGATTGTGCCGCCGGCTCACGCCTTCGTTGCGGAAGTTCCTGTTCATCTCGAAAATCTTCGTGAATCCGCCCACAAGCAATCTCTTGAGGAAAAGTTCCGGCGCGATGCGCAGGTACATGGGCTGGTTTAGCGCATGGAAGAATGTCTCGAAAGGCTTCGCCGCGGCGCCGCCGGGGACGTCCTGCATCATCGGCGTCTCCACCTCGAGGAAGCCGCGATCCTGCATCCAGCGGCGCATCTCCGCGATGATGAGGCTGCGGGTCACGAAGATGTCGAGGCTGCGCGGATTGGAGATGAGGTCAAGGTAGCGCTGACGGTACTTGATCTCGCGATCCTGCACGCCGTGGTACTTGTCCGGCAGCGGACGCAGCGACTTGCCCTGCACGCTCATTGTTTCCACCTGCACGCTCGGTTCGCCGGTCTTGGTGACGAAGGTCTTGCCCACCACACCCAGCCAGTCGCCGATGTCCAGCAGCTCGGTGATGAGAAGAAACACATCATCACCCACCTCCTTCTTGTTCACATAGCACTGGATGCGTCCCGTGAAGTCGGAGACGTCGAAGAACACGGCCTTCCCCATGGTGCGGCGCGCCGTGATGCGTCCTGCAATTTGCACGGAAAGATCCGGCACGAACTCTTTTCGCAGCGCTCCGGGCTGATGGGTCGTATCAAACCGGCGGCCAAAGGGATCAATGCCCTTGGCACGAAGCGCTTCGAGCTTTTCGCGACGGTTCTGGAGCAGTTCGCTTTCGGATTGTTCTTGTCCTTGCATGAGTTGTGATTTCAAATGTGCCGCGTGAGCGGAATCGCATCTGTAACCGGTAGTTCCTCGTTTGCCACTGCAAAGGTGGCTCCGGAGGTGTGGCTGGACAGCCGGCTCGCCCTCTGGCACGAGTCCCAGCGCTGGCTGGCGGTGTCCGATCTGCACTTTGGTTACGAGCTGAACCGAAACCGCCACGGCGGTCTCTACCCCCTGTGGGGCATGCACACCGTGGAGCAGCGGCTTCGTGAGCTCATCACCCACTACCAGCCTGCCCGGGTCATCCTGGTGGGGGATGTGATGGATGGCACCGGCTCGGTAGACGAAACGCTGGCCCTCGTGGCACGGATTGCCAAGGAGTGCGAACTCATCTGCATCATGGGCAACCACGATGCCCCGGTGCTGCGCCGTGCCTCTGGCTTCGTGGAGAGCCACATGGAGGAAGGGTTCTACTTCCACCATGGCCATCGAATGGCGGAGATGTACGGCTGGCTGGCTCCGGAGGAGCGGCACTGCATCCACATCACAGGACATCTGCATCCCGCGTATCTCTTTTCCGACGGCGCTGGCCTGCGGCTGAAGATGCCAGCCTTCATGCAGGCGCGCTTCGAGCTGCCACCTGACGAGTCAGAATCCGCACCCCCGGAGTGCTGGGTGCTTCCTGCATTCTCCCCGTGGGCCAGCGGCGCACGACTCCCGAAGACCAATGACGGCACCCAGCTCTATGCCGTGCACCGCACGCGCATCATGTGCGTATCCGGGAGCGTCGCGCAGGAGAACAAAGCACGCAGTGCCTGATATGGCGCCACGCCTGTTCTTGGTCTTGCTCGTGAGTCCGGAAAAGGGCAGAGCAAGATGAACGAGCGCACGGCACTTCCCTCTTGGGATAGTCTTTGCACTCAATTTACAATGAAGCAGTGAGCCTGCCGTTATGCTCGCTGCATGAACACGCTCTCACGTTCGCTCCTCTGCGCGGCGCTGCTCCCACTCTGCGCATCCGCCGACACCTCGCTCACCATCTACAACCAGAACTTCGCCGTAGTGCGCGATTCGGTCCCTCTCGATCTTCAACAAGGAGAAAACCACATGCGCTTCACGGAAACCACCGCGCAGGTGGAGCCGGACTCGGTGATCCTTCGCGATCCCAAGGGCACCATCAAGGTCACCATCTTGGAGCAGAACTATCGGGCCGACCCCATCAGCGAAGCGCTGCTTCTCTCCCTGCATGAGGGGAAGGAAATAGAGTTCTTCGTTCGCGAGCAGAACAAGCCCGACCGCGTGGTGAAAGGGAAAATCATCCGCAGCGGCTACGTGCCGCATAATCCGCAGGCCATGCGCCGCTACGGCCAGGTTTACTACCAGAATCAGATGGCCATGGCCTATGGCAGCACGGGCGCCGCTCAACCCATCATTGAGGTGGAGGGCCAGCTTCAGTTCAGCCTGCCGGGCCAGCCCCGCTTCCCCGCGCTGGCGGATGATACCATCCTCAAGCCCACCCTCGACTGGCAACTTCACGCTGACAAGGCAGCGAAGCTCGATGCCGAACTCTCGTACGTGACCGGCGGCATGAGTTGGGATGCGAGCTACAACGTCATCTCCCCGGAAAAGAGCGATGAGATCGACATCACCGGCTGGGTCACCATGGACAACCAGAGCGGCAAGGTCTTCCGCGATGCGAAGATCCAGCTCATTGCAGGAGATGTGGCAAAGATCGCGGATCCCAATCAGGGCCCCTATGCCACCACAGCCGGATTTGCCATGAGTGGCGCGATGAAAGCCAACGCTCCACCTAAGGTGACTGAGAAGTCCTTCGACGAATATCATCTCTACACCCTGCCCCTCGCCACCACGCTCCACGACCGCGAGACGAAGCAGGTGGAGTTTGTGCGCGCCGCCGAAGTCCAGTCCAAGCGCGTCTACGTGTATGACGGCCTATACATCGACCCCAATCAATGGCGCGGGCAGAACATGGTGTACCTGCGCCAGCGTGAAGACTTCGGCGGTGAGAGCCAGACGAAGGTGTGGGTCATGCGTGAGTTCAAGAACTCAGAGCAGAACAAGCTCGGCATGCCTCTCCCACGTGGCCGGGTGCGCTTCTACCGCCGTGATGACGATGGACGCCTGCAGTTCGTGGGTGAGGATCTCATCGACCACACCGCCAAGGATGAAACCATCCGCGTGAATACGGGCAATGCCTTCGACCTCGTGGGTGAACGCCGGCGCACTGACTTCAAGGTCGACAGCTCGAACCACTGGCTGGACGAGTCCTTCGAGATCAAGGTGCGCAATCACAAGAAGGAGCCGGTGGAAATCCGCGTGGTGGAGCACCTCTTCCGCTGGGTGAACTGGGAAATCCGCCAACCCTCGATGCCCTTCACCAAAAAGGACGCGCAGACAATCGAGTACCGTGTCACGCTGAAACCTGATGAGGAGAAGACGGTGACGTACACCGTGCACTACACGTGGTGAACTTGCGAAGTTGAGCGCCTCGTCTTCCAGGGAACATGTTGTCCTCACCCGTTCCCCATCAATTCATCGAAGCGGGTGGCCAGTTCGATGAACTGCCTGCTCCATCCGCTGCTCATGCTGACCTCCTGGATGCTGCCCGTGGGCGCGAAGAGCAGATTCAGGCGGAACTTCTCGAGCGGCCTGCCTTCGTCCACGTGGGAGATGTGAACATCGATCTCCGCCAGCGCGTCCTCAGCACATTTCCACTTGGACCAGGCAAATTCATTCCCCGGCCGGGCCAGGAGCTCTCTGGCCTCAACAAGAATGGGAAGTAGCGGTGATGCAACCTGCGGCATGGCTGAAAAGATGCTTGAGGTTGTAGCATGGAATCCACTGACATAACGACCGGCCTTACAGCCAGCTTTCATGAATGCAACGGAATGTCCATCGAATCAACCGCGACTTTCTGAGCTGGTTGCGGAAAACGCGGCAAAAGTTCCGTCCGCTCGTTGGGCTCAGTTTCCCACCCACTGCGGACAGCCAGAGTTGCGTGGCAACCCTGCGTGCCGTTAATTTCCAGAATGCGCCTCCTTCTTCTTGTCCTTGTCCTCGCCCTGCTCGGTCTGGGCTGGCGGACAAATCTGGCGGGAAGTGTGGGCACTTGGTGGCGGCAGCGAGGCGGAGAGGCGCTCAAGGTCTCCGATCTGGAGAATGACCTGTCCACGCGCCTCCTGGCGGCGCGCCAACGGCACCGAGTAGGCGGGCTCCTGCCGGATGCTGAACTTCAGAAGTGGCTCGGCGACCGCATGGAACAGGACATCCCTGACATGAATGCGCTTATCCAGGAGGCGCAAAATGCCTTTCCCGAGTACCAGCAGATGGCGGCCCTGCAAACCTGGCGCGCGACCGAGGAGGAACTTTCCGCCAATCTGGAGGCGTGGCCTGAACTCGGCGCCAAGGCCTGCACTCACCTGGCGGTGATGGTCCGCCCCTCTTGGGGAAGCTTTGGGTGGCATGGTTGTGTGATTGTGGGCCAGCGGTTGCCCGCCTTCACCCCGGAGGCACTCTCCGGCTTAAAAGACGTTCTCTACTACAGCGAGTGCGCACTGTGCGGAAGACGGCAGGCCTGCCAGATTCCGCGGCACACCCGCAGTCTGTCGTTGGAGTGCGGCGGCTGCCGGAGGGTTTACTCCATGGTCGCTTCCGGCTCGGATGGACGGTACCGCTATGTGAATGAGTTCCTCGAAGGCTACGCGCCTCCCGCCATGTTTCCCAAAGAGCAGCCGAGGGTGGCCGAACTACTGACCATCTGGCGCGCGGTATCTGCAGGATGCGTTTACACCCAGGATACTGGGACGGATGACAACGATGCCTGGCAGACGGCCCGCGAAACCCAGGCACTGGGCCGCGGCGACTGCGAGGACTCAGCCATCCTCCTGGCGGACTGGCTCATCGCCCGCGGTTTCGAAGCCCGCGTGGCACTGGGGCGCTTTGCCGAGCGCGGCGGCCACGCGTGGGTAGTAGTGCGGCTGGAGGGCGAAGAATACCTCTTGGAATCCACCGAAGGCACTACCGGAGCGAGAAAAGCCCCACTCCTCTCAGAAGTCGGCTCCCGCTATGTGCCGGAGATCCTGTTCGATCGAAACGCCTTCTACACCCGCCAGCAACCCATGGCCCCATGGAATGGCGACTTTTGGTCGGAGAAGACCTGGCTGCGCGTGGAACCGCGCGCGGTGCGGCGGTAGGACGGCGGGGTGCTGGGTGCTAGTACGCGTTGTCGTAGCATCACCCACGGTCTACCGTCCTCCCGAGCGAGGGATCATGATCTCGTCTCCGGTCTTCAGCCGGGCATTGGCGGGAAGCCGATTGTACTCCAGCAGTTGCTGGCGGGAGATGCCGAAGGCATCGCAAATGGTCGCGATGTCCTCCCCGGCGCTCACAATGTAGGAGGGAATGGAACCTTCCTTCCCTTTCGTTTGCTGTTTCGGAGGCTGCGGTGAGGTGCCCGGCTTCTCTCCCGGCTGGACCACGGTCTTGTTTCCGGAATTGGCACGAGGCACCGACTGCCCGGCAGGAATCTTCAGAACGTCATCCACATAGAAAGGGTCGTTTTCCGAGAGCTTGTTCTCCTTGAGCAGTGATGCCTCGCTCACACCATGCTTCTGCGCGATGCTCGCCATGGTATCGCCCGAGCGAATCTTGTACGTGCGCTGGTTCGGACCGCTGGCGACGGAGGAACCTCCGCTATTCGCAGGCGCAGGATCAGTGTTCGCGGGAGGTCGCGTGGTCTTCGGCACCTGCACCGTCATCCCGGGACGGAGGCGCTCCGGCTTCACCTGCGGGTTCGCGGTCACCATCGCGTCCATCGTGACGCCGTAGCGTTTGGCGATGGAGTAGTAGGTCTCATTGTCCTCCACCTTGTGCGCCATCATGCCGGGCTGGGTGGGCGCTGGCAAAGACGAAGGCGCGTTGCCGGAAGTGGCGCCCGCAGCCGATGCTTCCGCACGCTCTTCCACAGGAATCACAAGTTCCATGTCCTCGTGAAGGCGGTTCGGATTCACATTGGGATTCGCCTGGGCGAGAGCCTTGGGAGAGATGCCGTATTCATCCGCGATGCTCCAGAAGGTTTCGCGGCCCTTCACCACATGGAGATGCTCGCGCTGGGTCTTCGGGTCCTGAGGGCGGGGCGTGGGAATCCGCAGCGTCATTCCCTCACGCACCATCTGGTCGGACATGCGGTTGTAGTCCATGATGGAGCCCACGCTGGTCTTGTGCTTCTGCGCAATGCGCCACAGCGTCTCCCCGCGCGTCACCTTGTGCTCCACATAGGCCGGGGGCAGGGTCTGCGACTTCGCCTTCCCTTTCGATGAAGGCGTGGTGGCGGCAGCAGCAGACGCCGGCGTCCCGCTGCACGCCATGAGCAACAGGCCGCCCAGCATGGCTATGACGAGGGCAATGCTGCCCTCACTCTTCGGAACGAGCGTGCGCATGCCCGGAAATTTACAAATATTTACCATTTAATCTACTGGAAATTTCACAATCCCTGAGCATTGCTTGCTTTCACTCCGGCGATTCCGTTCATGAATGTTGGTCTGGTCATTCGCTATGTCATTTCCTATGCCGCCTACGCGGGCGCACTGGTCTGCCTGACCCAGCTGCCGTCCATCTGGGCCAGGCAGGCTGCCAATCTCGCTTACGTTCCCACGGCGGAGAACCTGGCGATGCATGAGTTCACCGTGGTGCTGGATGCAGGGCACGGAGGTGTGGACGGTGGAACACAAGGACAGGGCGTCCTGGAGAAGAATCTGTCCCTCGCCATCACACGCCGCGTGGAAAAGCACCTCGCCACCGCCGGAGTGCGCACGGTGCTGACCCGAAGGGATGACACTTACGTCTCTCTGGAGAAACGCATCGATCTTGCCAACCGCCACCAGCCGAGTGCGTTCGTGAGCATTCACCTGAATGCGGACGCGGTCTCCGGCGACACGGCAGGACTCGAGACCTACTACTGCTCCCGCAAGCGGCTGGGCGACATGATGCGGCTGCGTGACCGGCTCGGCCTGCCGAAGGGTGAGGTCATCCGCGACCGGCGCAGTGAGTGGCTGGCAGAGACATTGCACAACGGAATCCGCACCGCCACCGGCGTGGAGAATCGTGGCACGCGTGACAGC